>JAJYVN010000002.1 GCA_021791995.1 Bacillota bacterium | reverse complement strand
GCGGCGGCGACGGCTGAGATCGGAAGGCTCTTGCTTCTGGCCGCGCTCGGCTTGACGGTAGCGGCGATCGCCCTTTCGGTGTGCGCCATTTCCGCCCGCTCGGTGCGGGCATGGTGGGCGGCGAGAGGCGCTGTCCTCGGCGTCGCCATGCTGATTACCGGTAGCATCGGCGTCTTGGAGTACGCGCTCGTGACGAGCAACTTCTCCTTCGTCGACGTGGCGGACAACACAAGCCGCAACCTGCCCCTGTTCCTCAAGCTGACCGCCCTATGGTCGGGAAGCGCCGGCTCGCTCTTGTTTTGGGTATGGATCCTGTCCCTCTACGCCGCCTACGTCGTCGCCCGTGAGCCGGCAGACGAGGCGCCGGTCGTGCCGTACGCCCTGATGATCCTGAGCGGCGTTACGGCGGTCTACCTCCTCATGGTGACGGTGTTCGTCTCGCCCTTCGTCACGACACCCTTCCCGCCCTACGACGGGAGCGGGCTTGAGCCGCTCCTCCAGAACGTGTGGATGGCCGTGCATCCACCTGCCATGTACATCGGGTTCATCGGCCTCACGGTGCCCTTCGCTTGGGCCACGGGCTCGCTGTGGGCGCGGCGGCGGGACGACCTGTGGGTGCGCCTCAGCCGCCGGTGGATGCTGGTGGCCTTCACGTTCCTTAGTGCCGCTCTCGTTCTGGGCGGCTACTGGTCCTATACCGAGCTTGGCTGGGGCGGTTACTGGGCGTGGGATCCGGTGGAGAATGCTGCCTTCATGCCGTGGCTTGCGTCGGTCGCGCTCATCCACTCCGGCATGGTGGAGGAGCGGCGGCCAGGTACGTTTCGCCTCTGGAACATGGCGCTCGTTGGGGTCGCGTTCGGCCTTGCCGTGTTCGGGACGTTTCTCACGCGAAGCGGTTTTCTTCCGTCCATCCACACGTTCAGTGAATCGCCCGTGAGCTTACCGCTCGGGATCTACTTCGGCGCTGTGCTCGCGTTCACGCTCCTTACCATCATCCGACACCGGGACCTCCTCGTCGACGAGCACGAGCTGGAAAGCTTCGTGTCCAAGGAATACGCCTTTTTGCTCAATAACCTATTCGTCCTGGGTGCGCTTGCGGCCGTACTCTGGGGGACGCTCTTTCCCATTGTCTCCCGTGACTTCCTTGGCCAGGAGATGACGGTGACCGAATCGTTCTTCACCTCGGCCGTGGGCCCTTTCGCCACTCTGATCCTTGTCACCATGGGCATGTCGACCGCTATCGGCTGGCGCCGTACGACCGGCGGGAAGATGCCCAGGCTCTTGGCTTGGCCGGTGGCATTCGGCCTCCTGACGGCGCTGGCGACCCTTGGCCTCTTGCCGAGGCTCGTCGGCCACGAGGACTGGCGCGCCGTCGCCGCGTTCGGTGCAGCGACCTTCGCCATTGCGGCCCACATCGGGGAGTACGTGCGCGCGATCCGGGCCCGTCGAGGTGCGGGCTCCCCGGGGCGCGAAGTCGCGCAAGACATGTTGGTCCGGCACGCCCACCGCTACCTGGGCTACGCGGCGCACGTAGCCTTCGCCCTCATGTTCATCGGCATTACCGGGTCATGGCTGTTTCAGCAGCGCACGACGCTCGCCGTAACTGCGGGTCAGGCGGTGAATGTGGGCGGCTACCGGCTCACGTATACCGGTCTGACCCGGAGCATGGTGGGCGTCGACACCGTCGTGCAGGCGGATCTGATCAACGAGGCCACCGGGGGTACCCTCACTCCTCAGGACATCATCTATCCGGGGGATAGCGCGCCCCTTGCTAGGGTTGGCATCATGCACAGCGTCACAGGCGATCTATACGTGGTACTGGACGAAGTACAGGGGCAGCGAGCGATCCTTGAAGTTTTTGTGAACCCGCTGATCACGTGGTTTTGGGGCGGCGCGCTCCTGCTCGTGGTGTCGATGGCCCTTCTCCTCGTTCTGAGCCCTCGTATACGGCCGCCAGTCCTACCCTCAGGTGTAGCGGCGCCGTCGGCCAGTCGACCCTTGATCGCAGGCGAGGAGGTACCTTCGTGATCGCTGTGGCGTTGTTGGCGTTCGTGCTCGGCGTGTCCGCTGTGGCCCTCGTGGTCTTGCCGCTGGTTCGTCCGGTGCCGGACGCCTGGCTTGTGGCGGAGGCCCGCGTGTGGTTCGGACGCGAACCCATCCAGCCGTCGAACGTGGCCTCACCGAGCCTACGTCTTGACTCAGGCGAGGATCTGCGGACCGGGAAACTCGACGCCCGAGACTACGGGCTCTTGCTCGAAGGCGATCATACTCCGGAGGAACAGGCATGAGCCTACGCGGGCTCTGCGCTCTCGTTGCTGGTTTGCTGGCCGGGTTGGCGCTGCTTGTGCCGGGGGAGGCCTGGGCGGCCACCGATGCCGCGGGAGTCATCGGGTCGGAGACCATTGTGATAGTGCCGGCTGGACGTTCGGTGCATACGCTCGTGGACCTCACGTGGACGAGGCTTCCGCCGGGACAGCGTGAATTCGTCGCCCTCCCGCAAGGGTTTACCTCGGTGCAGGTCTTGCACCCCCGAGTACCGGTGAGCATGACCCAGGATGGCGTATGGGTCGACGGCCGGCCGGTTTCCTTGGTGCTGAATGTGATCTCGCGGGCCAGCACGCCGTATCTGCTGCAGGAAACGGCATCGGCTGCGATCGAGAGGGTTACTCTCTTCGTGGGTGGGGGCGCATACCCGTCAGGGAATGCCCTCGGACCCTTCACCTATGCAGGCCGCACACGACTTGCTGGTCGGGTACTTCGCGTGTTTGCCGCTGAAAACGTGGCCCAGGGCACGCAGCTATTCATTCCCATCGCGCTTTCGAGTTCCATTTCCGTGGATCGGGCGGTGGTGGCCGTAGCCCTCGGAGCCCTTGGGGGAGTGGACCTCCTGGGTGCGGCCTGGTGGACGCTGCGTCGATTCGGTGGCTTGCGCGTCTGAAGGAGGAGGAAGGTCTTGACTCTGTGGCCCCTCTACGGCCTTGCCTTTGGTACCGGGACGCTGGCTGGGCTCAGCCCATGCGGCATCGGCATGTTGCCATCCTATATCGGCATGGTATTGGATACCGACGCCGGAACCGGTGGATCGACCGCATTCAAAAGCCTCGGCACGGGAATCCGGATCACGGCGGGCTTTATGGCGCTCTTTGGCATAGCTGCGGTTCTCATTAATATCCTGGCGACCACTTTCATCGCTGTCATCCCGTGGGCGGCGGTGGCCGTCGGGCTGCTCATGGCAACCTGGGGAGCGATCGGCGTCGTGAGGGGAAGGCTTGGGGGCATCGAACTACGGGGCATCCCGCTTGTTGGGCACATGAGCGACGGGCGCCAACTCGGCGTGTACGGCTATGGAGTTGTCTACGGCATCGCGTGCCTAAGTTGCAGCTTACCACTATTTCTCTCATTGGTACTGCAGACGGTCATGGCGCACTCGCCCGTCGGTACGCTGTTCGTACTGCTCACGTATGGTGCGGGGCTTGGCGCGGTGGTGAATGCTGTCAGCGTGCTCACCGTCAGTGCTCGCCAGATGATGACGGTACGCATTCGCCAGATCCTACCGTACATCGAACGCGTTGGCGGCGTGTTTGTTCTGGCCTCGGGGATGTATGTAGTGTGGTACTGGCTATCCGGGCCAGGCGGATTGCTCGCTGGTCGTGGATGGACGTAGAGCGAGCGGCAGCGTTTCGCCTTGACCTTGGCGGCGGTGGGACGGGCGTGCCGTGTGGTGAACAGCTCCCTACGAGAGAAGCTGGCAGAGTTTCCAGGGAAGGCAGGGCGCTGGAGAGTGCTGCCGTATTTGGACGTGTCCCTCGGTCGGCTTCACACGAACTTCATCCTCGCACCGATCCGGGCGGGGCCGTCCCCTTGGCCCTTATCACGTGGCTTGCTACAGAGGTTTGGGTACTGCGCCCAAGAGAACCGTTACCGCTTACGCCCCATCAGGACGGACAACAGGGGCCCCGGGCCAGCAGCGTATAACCTGGTTGACGGGCTGTGGTCCACGCCATACAGGCAGGCTACGCATGGTTGAACCGGTGGAGCGGAAGAAGTCCCGTGGAGGCGTCGCCTTCGTTTCGAGGTGCCCTTGTTACCGCCACCGGTAAACTGACCCACGTGCGCCGGGTATGAATTGACCCACCCCCGACGAAGTACCCCTCCGGATCCCTGCCAGGATTCGGGAGGTGTGCACTTGCTAGGAGGTGGGCCAATGCGTCGATTGTACGAGATGCACGGCCAGGGAAGGTCGATCCGAGCCATCGCAAGGGAACTGAGCGTTGCCAGAAACACCGTACGCCGCTACCTGCGAGCCGATGGCGTGCCCAAGCCGAAGTCCCGGCCACGGCGGCCGTCGCAGATCGACCCCTACAAGCCCTACATCGAGGGCCGCCTGGCCGAGGGGCTTGAGAATTGCGAGGTGCTGCTGCGGGAGATCCGGGCCATGGGCTATGCCGGCGGACGTACGATCCTCAAGGAGTTCGTGCAGCCCCTGCGCCGGCCGCTCGAGCCCAAGGCAACACGCCGCTTCGAGACCCAGCCCGGCGAACAGGCCCAGGTCGATTTCGGGTTCTTCCGCTACCAGACCCCGGATGGCCGCACCCGGTCCATCTGGGCCTTCGTCATGGTGCTGAGCTGGTCGCGCGCCATCTACGTCGAGTTCATCGAGAAGGCCGACTCGGCATCGTTCATCCGCTGCCACCTGAACGCGTTTGCCCACTTCGGCGGTGTCCCCAAGGTCGGCCTCTATGACAACGCCAAGGTCGTGGTCCTAGGCCGCGACGACGCCGGCGAGGTGGTGCTCAACCCCAAGTTCCTGGACTTCGCCCGTCGGGTGGGCATGGAGATCCGGCTGTGCCGTCCCTACCGGGCCCAGACCAAGGGACGGGTGGAGAGCGGGGTCAAGTACGTCCGAAACAACTTCTGGCCCAGTGCCCGGTTCACAGACCTCGGGGAACTCAATCGCCAGGCCATGGAGTGGTGTATCTCGGTCGCCGATATGCGGGTCCACGGCACCACCTTGGAGCGACCCGGGGACCAGCTTCTGAGGGAACGGGCGATGTTGGGTGCCGTCCCGCCGGCGAGTCGCGTGGCGGACTTGGTGCGCGAAGACCGCCAGGTGGGACGCGACGGCTTTGTGCAGTGGCAGAGGGCGTGGTACGGCGTGCCTTGGCGGTGGGCCGGCACATCGGTGCAGCTGGAGCCCAAGGCTGACGTGATCACGATCTGGGCCGAGGGCGAGCGGATAGCGGTACACCCCCACGCCAGCCGCCCAGGGCAACGGCTTAGGGTTCCCGGCCAGTGGACGGGTCTTAGGCAAGGCGATGGCCGACCACGGCGAGAGGCCCTGGCCGTACAGGTCGCCGACGTGACCGTGGAGAGGCGCCCGCTTGCTGTGTACGAGGCCTTGGCGGGGGTGGTGTCGTGATCGACCTTGAGCGCTGCCGGGTATCGCTCGAGCACTTGGGTCTGACCCAGGCGGCCATGGCGCTGGACGGCTTGGTGGAGACTGCGGCCCGCAAAGAGATGGTCTACCCCGAGTTTCTGGCGGAGCTTCTGCAGGTGGAGATGACCGCCCGACGGGAGAGATACCTGCGGACCCGCACCCGGCTTGCCCACTTGCCCTATCGGCGCACGTTAGAGGACTTCGACTTCGCGTTCCAGCCGTCGATCGACGAGCGGCAGATCCGGGAACTGACCAGCCTAGCGTTTGTGACGGAGGCATCCAACGTGCTGTTCCTGGGGCCGCCGGGAGTGGGCAAGACCCACCTAGCGACGGCTCTGGGGCTGCGGGCGATCGAGCAAGGCCATGGAGTGTACTTCGTGCGGGCCCACGATCTGTTGGAGGACCTGTCGCGGGCGCAGGTGGAGCACCGACTGGAGCGGCGGATGCGGGTGTACCTGGCGCCCAAGGTACTTGTGATTGACGAGTTCGGGGTGTGGCCATGCGACCGTGTGGCGGCGACGGCCTTGTTCACCTTGGTGAGCGCCCGGTACGAGCGTGGGAGCATTGTCCTGACGTCCAACAAGGGCTTCGCCGAGTGGGGCGAGGTGCTGGGGGACTCGGTGGTGGCCACGGCGATCTTGGACCGGTTACTGCACCACAGCCACGTGGTGAACATCCGGGGCGAGAGCTACCGACTGCGGGAGAAGCGGCGGGCAGGCACCCTTGGCCCGCCGCCGCGAGAGGGGGACAACCGATGACCGGCGCCGTGCCGGCCGTGGGGGGCCCGGGCCCCCCACGGCCCCTTGCCCCATAGAGTCACTCGCTACCGTGATCCAGGGGCGGGTCAATTCCCAACCGACTCCAGTGGGTCAGTTCAAAACCGGCGTTGACACCCTTTACCGAAACTTCATCCGAGCAACATCGGAGATTCACGCAAGGATCCTACACTCGAACCGTGATGCCCTGATGAGCCGCGGCGCCAAAGGCGAAGGGTCGCTCTCGATGACGACGACTCGTCACGTAGATCTCAGACGGTGATTCACCGGGCCCCCCGTATCGCGGAAAGGGATGGGTTTGCACCTGAGGCGCTTACTTTGGATGCTCTGGGTGGTTGTGGCCGTGGTATTCGTCGCCGGGGGCATCTTCACGATCGCCCTTCGAAGCCGGTTAACAAATGTCGCCGTCACGTCAGCGACACCCTCGGCCTTGGCGTCCAACCCTGATCTGGATCCCGGTAGCTCACTTCCTCACAAGGTAGCGCCCAGCTTCACCCTTGTGGATCAGTTTGGTCGTAAGGTGTCGTTATCGGCGTTCCGCGGGCGCGTGGTCATCATGGCCTTTGTAGACTCCCAGTGCACAACTATCTGCCCGCTGACCACCGCCAGCATGTCCTTGGCCCGCCGCATGCTGGGAGCTGCAGGACGGCGCGTGGCGTTGGTGGGGGTGGACGCCAACCCGCAGGCGACCTCTGTAGCGGACGTGCGGGCGTATTCGGAGTCCCATGGCCTTATGCACGACTGGACGTTTCTCACCGGCACACCCCGCCAGTTGGCAGCGGTGTGGAGGGCATACGGCATCTACGTGCAGGTTGTCCACGGACTCATCGACCACACGCCGGCGTTATATGTCCTCGACACACGTGGCCGTGAACGGCGCATTTACATGACGCAGATGGCCTATGCTGCGATCAATCAGCAGGCCCAAATCCTCGCGGAGGAGGCATCCCGCCTGCTCCCCTCGCATCCCAAGGTCCACAGCGATCTCTCCTATACCACCGTGCCCGGTATTGAGCCGAACCGTGCGGCATCACTTGCGGCCGTAAACTCTCTGCCAGTACGCCTCCAACCGGGCAGACCACGCGTTGTCTTGTTTTTTGCGACTTGGCTCTCGCAGACATCAAATCTCAGGAGCCAATTGGCCGGGCTCAATGACTACGTCTCACTGGCCAAGCGGGATGGCTTGCCACCGCTCGTGGCCGTGGACGAGCTTCCCACAGAGGTCAGCAGTCAAGCCGTACGCTCATATGCCCGTTCGCTACCGGCTCCTATGTACCCCATCGCCTTGGATACCGCCGGACGAGTGGCGGACGGCTATGGCGTACAGGATCTGCCATGGTTTGCGGTGGTATCGGCCAACGGGAAGGTCGTCGGTTCACACGACGGTTGGCTTACGCCTACGGAACTCGCCATTCAGGTACGCCGGGTCTTGAATAAACGCTCTGGTGCCACGCGTCCTACTAGTGCGTCAACTAGCGTCGCCGGGTCCGTAGCATCTTACTTCCATGTCGACGCGGCGCAGCACCTGATGCGATTGACCATGATCGCCGGTTTGAAAAACGGCGGTTTCGACTTGGATGGTACCGCCCATGGCTTCCTATCAGTGCGCGTGCCTCTACACTGGCTCGTCCAGATAACCTTGGAGAATCGTTCGACCCTGCCGAATTCTCTTGCCGTCGTCCGTCCGGGTTCCAGCACCGTGGCCTTCCCCGGCGCCGGCACACCGCTCAAGGATCTGAAGTATGGTCTGCGTAAGGGTGCAGTCAGGTCGTTCACATTCGTTCCGACCGCGGTGGGGACGTATCGCATCACGTCCCTTGTCCCTGGCCATGAGGCGTCCGGCATGTGGGCCACCTTGATCGTGACCAAGGGCGGGCGCCCGTCAGTGCGGTGGTAGGTGACCATGGCCGGAGGCGGGCACTCGTCCGCTGCGGGAAGGCTGTGAGAGAGCCGTCTCGTCGGATGCGGCTCGATAGAGTGCATCGGCGCCGCTTGCCCCACTTTGGTCATAGACGGCGTCAGAACGGGGGCGGCCAAGTATCGTACGGGGATCCGGATGGCTGAAAGTCTCGACTTGGTAAGCCCACACCAGGACTGGGGGGAGCCTCGTGGACCCAAGGCCAAGGCGTGATCTCCGGTGGGTCCTTGGGGCCGTTGCCGTGACACTCACCGTAACAGCCGGCATCGGTCTTTGGCACAGCACGGACAGTCTTGGCCAAGGGCCGATCACGGTACCGGGAGCGCGGTACGGGGTCGACCCGGGCGCATCTTTGGGAAACCGCCCTGCGGCGAACTTCCGGTTGTGGGATCAGTTCGGCCGCCTGATCACCCTCAGCGGCCTGCGAGGCAAGACCGTGGTCCTCGCATTCATCGACAGCCGCTGCACGACCGTCTGTCCCCTCACCGCTCAGACCCTGGTCGATGCGATACGCCTTCTGGGACCCGCTGCTGATCGGGTTCAGTTGGTGGCCGTCAACTCGAACCCGGCCGCGACTTCCGTCACGGATGTTCGCCGATGGTCGATTCAGCACGGCATGCTGCACCGCTGGCTCTTTCTGACAGGCCCTGTGTCGCAGCTACGACCGATTTGGCAGGCGTATGGCATCCAGGCGGATGTGATCCGGGGACAGGTGACCCATACGCCGGGCATCTTCGTGATCGACCCGCACGGGCGCGGGGTCCGGGTGTTCCTGACGACTGGTGCCCGACGCAACATCCCTGACCAGGCGTACGTCCTCGCGGAGTATGTGTCGCGCTCTCTGGACGAGCCGGCGAAACTGCCCAATCCTGGCACCCGTCTGGTCAACGCTCATCCGGGTCCGGTGCCCCAAAACGTGGCCTTCCGCCTGAGCGGGCTCGTGGGTGGGCGTCCCGCGCAGGTGGCGGTTCCCGAGGGAAAGGCCACACTGGTCGACTTCTTCGCCACCTGGTGCCACGCGTGCCAGACGGAGATTTCAACACTACAGGCCTACGTCCGACGCCAGCATTCCTATCCTAGCTTGCCGCCCCTGGTTGCCGTCGACCTCAGACTGACGGAGCCGTCCACGTCGGCCGTCCGCTCCTATCTCATATCTCACAAGATCAACTACCCGGTGGCCCTCGACAACACCGGTGCCGTGTTCGATCGTTTTGGGGTGACCGAACTGCCGACCATGGCCCTTGTCTCGCCCCAGGGCCGGATTCTCTGGGAGTACGCCGGCGTTTTGTCGGTCAAGTCGTTGCTGGCAAACGCTCTGGCGCATACACGCGAGGAGGGCCTGCGCAAGGGTCGACGTAGCAAGGGTATCGTGTGAATGCAAGTCTGGTGTCCAGTACGGCCCTCACTTGTCCAAGGAATTAGCCCTTCGTCTCAACAACGTGCTTGACCACCGCATGTTCCGTCCTCTAGGGCGCCTTCAACCCGGTCATCTGCCGCGACTTCCTGGGCCAGGAGATGATGGTCACCGAGTCGTTCTTTACCAACGCCGTGGGCCCGCTAGAGGTCCTGCTCTTGGTCGCCATGGGCGCAGCAACCGCGGTCGGCTGGCGGCGAGCGTCTGTGGCCGGGTTCTCGTGTGGCCGCTCGTGGCTACCTCGGGCGCTGTGGCATCGGAGACTTGGGTGTTCATACCACGGGCGGCTGGCAACGAAGTGGGCTTCGAATTGGCCGGTTGAGCGTCAGCCTGCCGGTGGGGACCGACCCTTACTTGATGGTGCCTCTATTTGGCAACCGCCTTCGCGTTCGTACCCTAAGGGATCCGGGGAAACTACGCCCGATCTTCAACAGGGGAGGACGCGATCATGGCGATATGCACGCGTCGGTGGTTCCTTCCGGCATTGGTATCCACCCTTGTTGTCTTTGGGGTGGCTGGTTGCGGGGTCGGCGGCGCAGGCACACCAATGAAGAACCCTGGTCAAGGCATGCCCGGTACCCAGGGTCGGCCGAGCGGCGAAGGTGCGGCAGGGAGAATGGGCCAAGGCATGAGGAACGGCATGGGCATGAGGAACCGCACGGCGATGGGAAACGGCACGGGTATGGGCGGTGGCACGACCATGGGTAGCAACATGGGCATGGGCGGCGGCACGGGGATGGGCATGGGCGCGCGCGGAGCCATGCGGCCGATGCTGAGCGCTGCGGCCAGCTACCTGGGCATCTCCACCACGCAGCTCATGACCGACATGCGCAATGGGCGGAGCCTAGCGCAGATTGCGCAGGCGAACGGCAAGTCGGTGAGTGGGCTGAAGGCCGCGCTCATCGCGCAGGCGAGCAAGCAGATCGATCAGTTTATACAAGGAACGTGGACCCCGCCGACCGGGACCGGGGCCGGCACCGCAGGGAATAGGACCGGAACGTCGGGCGGCTAAGCGCTTACACCGAGGAGGGCCACGGGCCACGGGCCACGGGCCACGCCGGGCTGTGCGGCGCGCAGCCCGGCCCCTTTATTTGTCAACCCCCGGTGATGCCTTGACCGCGCAGGAGGGTTCAAAAGTTTATAGAATAAGACAGAACGGAAGTATATAGAATTAGACAGAAGGGAGGGGATTCGTATAACACCGCACCGCCGGTTTAAGAACGAGGTATACGGTCAGATCAGCCGAATGGGCCAGGCGCTCTCGAACCCGCACCGACTTGAACTTCTGGACCTCCTGTGCCAAGCGCCCAAGACCGTCGAGCGACTGGCCACCGAGGCCGGCCTCAGCGTGACCAACGCTTCTCAGCACCTGAAGGCGCTTAGAGAGGCAAAGCTCGTCATGTCCCACAAGGAAGGCACCTACGTCGTCTATGAGGTGGCGGACGAAGCCGTCCCAGACTTTCTCCGCGGGCTGCGCTTGTGCGCCGAGCACTACCTTCCGGACCTGGAGCGCATCACGCAGCGATTTCTCTCCGGCCGCGAGGGGATGGTGCCGGTGGATCGGGACGCTCTCCGGCGACAGGTGCTGGACGGCGCGGTCACTGTTATCGACGTCCGACCCCACGATGAGTACCTAGCGGGGCACATCCCTGGTGCGCGTTCGGTACCTCTGCCTGAGTTGGAGCAGCGTTTGACGGAGCTCTCTTCCGGCGGCGAGATCGTGGCATACTGCCGAGGCCCTTACTGCGTCCTTGCCATCGAGGCGGTGGAGCGGCTCAGGGCACGGGGGTTGCGTGCCACGCGTTTGGAGGATGGAATCACCGACTGGCGGGTTCTTGGGCTTCCCGTGGCCGCCGGGACCGAAGGGGGAGCCTAGCCGTCAGCAGATACCACTCGACAGGAGGGGCGACCATGAATGTTCTCGTCATCCTGAACGATCCGCCGTACGGCACAGAGCGCTCCTACAACGGCTTGCGCCATGCCAACGCCTTGGCTGAGAGAGAGGGCGTGACGGTGCGGATCTTCCTCATGGCGGATGCGACCCTGTGTGCCAAGGAGGGCCAGAAGACCCCGAACGGTTACTACAACCTGGAACGCATGCTCCAGGTGGCGGTCCGCCGCGGAAGCACCGTCGGGGCTTGCGGGAGTTGCATGGACGCCCGTGGCCTAGCCGAGTCGGAGCTTGCAGATGGCGTACATCGCAGCTCCATGGAGGAGCTGACCGACTGGACCCTTTGGGCCGACCGAGTCGTCGTGTACTGACCCGTTGGGCTACTGGGAAGGGAGCGTAAGCGATGGCAGTGCGCACGGTCTTGGTGCTGGGGGGCGGTATCGGCGGCGTGGTGGCGGCCACGGAGCTTCGAAAGCTCCTGCCCGCCGAGCACCGCGTGATCTTGATAGAGCGCTCAGGTCACCACGTCTTTTGGCCTTCGCTCCTGTGGCTCATGACCGGAACCCGCAAGGCCAAGGACGTGGCACGCGACTTCGCGCCCCTTGAACGGCGGGGCATCGAGGTGGTTCAGGGGACGATTGCGGCCATCGACCCGAGTGAGAGGGCCGTCGTGGTCGGTGATCGTACCATCTGCGCAGACGCCGTGGTCATCGCCTTGGGAGCGGAGCTGGTCCCAGAACACGTATCAGGGCTCGCCGAGTCGGGCTTCAACTTCTTCACCACCGACGGAGCCGAGCGCCTCTACGCTGCCTTGCAGGGCGTCCGGGGAGGTCGCATCGTCGTGTTGATCGCCCAGACCCCGTTCAAGTGCCCTGCGGCGCCCTATGAAGCAGCGTTTCTGATCGATCACTATTTGCGCAAGCACCACCTGCGCCAGTCGGTCGAGGTTGCTGTCTACGCGGCGGAGGCCGCTCCGATGGCGGTAGCAGGTCCGACGGTGTCCGGTGCCGTCGTGGACCTGATGGCCGCCCGCGAGATTGCCTACCGTCCGAACGAGCGCGTGCTGTCGGTGGATCCTGCCAGTCAGCGGTTGCGATTCGAGTCGGGCGAGGAGGCCGACTACAGCCTACTGGCGGCGGTTCCGCCCCACCGGGTGCCGACCGTGCTACAAGAGGCTGGGTTGGCGCCAGAGGGAGGATGGGTGACGGTCGATCGCGCAACCTGCGAAACGCCCCACTCGAACGTGTTCGCTATCGGCGACGCCACGGGCATCCCGCTCGTGATGGGTAAGCCCTTGCCCAAGGCGGGCGTGTTTGCCCACGCGCAGGCCGAAGCCGTCGCGCATACTGTTGCCGCCCGCTTGTTGGGCCAGGGTGCGGAGCGAACCTTTACCGGGCACGGCGAGTGTTTCCTCGAACTCGGCGGTGGGGTGGCCGCCTTTGCGCGAGGGAATTTCTACGCGGAGCCGAGGCCCGATGTGCGCTTGTACCGGCCTGGACGCCACTGGCACGCGGCCAAGGTCGCGTTCGAACGTGCCTGGTGGCAACGGTACTTCTGACCATCGCCAAGGTGGTTGGGTAGCACGCAGGCACGAGTTATTGCCCAACGCCGGCACGTTCACCAGGAGGGACATCGGGAACGGTAAGGGTTGGGGGGGACCGGTAGTGCCTGTGGCGGCAGCCGTTCCGGCGAGACTGACGGCCGTGGTAATGATCAGTGCGCTGCTCACCCAGTTTGTACTAGGCATGTACATCAACCTGTACGTGACGGTGCCAAAGCTCAACTTCGGTGGCGGCTCGGCTGGCATGATGCCCGGGATGGGGGGCATGATGGCGGTTGCCTTCGATCCGGCGCTCTGGGTCCACATGCTTCTGGGCATGGCGCTGGTACCTCTTGGCATCGTCCAGGTCGTCGCGGCTTCGTCGTCCCCGATGCGGGCGGTGGCCTTGCCGCTGGCAGCAACGGGCCTCGTGTTCGTCCTGGTCGCCGGGTACGGCGGCGTCTCCTTCCTCATGGGTGGGCAGCAAAACGGCGCGTCGCTTGTCATGGCCGTGGGCTTCGTATGTGCCTTCACTGCCTACTTCTCCGAGTTGGCGTTGACCAGCAGGGGCTAACACCGCGTCGCCAACCGGGGGAAAGATGCTGCGGGCCGCTCTCCCCGCCAGGGGGCGTAGGGGGAGTCGGCCTGCTGCCATTTGGAGGTGAGCGAGGTGTCCTTGGCACGCCCGATCAGGGCGCCACGACTCGGGCTGCGAGAGAACTTCGGGCAATTCGTCTTGCTTGCGGTCGATAACGCCTTCGTGGGTATGCTCATCGGCAGCGAGCGTACGCTGGTACCGCTGCTCGGTAGGCAGGTCTTCCACGTCAGCTCTCTGGTCGTGCTCCTGTCGTTCATCGTTGCCTTCGGAGCGGTCAAGGGCCCACTCAATCTGGTGGCCGGCCGTCTGGCTGATCGATTCGGCCGGCGGCCGGTGCTCATCGCGGGCTGGATCCTGGGCCTTCCGGTTCCCTGGCTGCTCATCTTCGCGTCCGGTTGGTGGCTTGTGGTGGTGGCCAATTTGCTCCTCGGCGCCAACCAGGGCCTCGCATGGTCGATGACGGTTACCAGCAAGATCGATCTCGTCGGTCCCAACCACCGCGGCTTGGCCCTGGGTATCAACGAGTTTACCGGCTACTTGGGGGTGGCGATGGCCACGGCGGTCAGCGGCCTTCTTGCCGCCCGCTTCGGACTTCGGCCTACACCACTCCTATTGGCTGCCGCATACACGGTGGCGGGCCTGCTCATTCCCCTGATATTCATCCGGGAGACTCTGCCGTTCGCGCGATTGGAGGGAAGGGAAACTGGAATCACTGGAGCGCTAGCCGTACCAACGCTTGGCCACATCTTCTGGAGGGTCACGTGGGCGGATCGCAGGTTGTTTGCCTGCAATCAGGCAGGCATGTTGAACAAGTTTAGCGATACCGCCATGTGGGCTCTCGTGCCACTGGTTATGGCTCGCCAGGGATTTGGATCCGCAGCGATCGGGCTTGTCGCCGGGTTGTATGCCGCGACCTGGGGGGTCGCGCAACTGGGCACTGGAGTCTTGAGCGATCACATCGGGCGGAAGCACCCCATCGTCGGGGGACTGGTACTCAACGCGGCGGGACTCGCCGGTGCCGGGTTCGCACACAGCACGGCCGCCTGGCTCGCCGCCGCCATGGCTATGGGGCTTGGCACATCTCTGGTCTATCCGGTTCTCCTAGCCGCGGTTAGCGATGCGACTGAGCCGGCGTGGCGTGCTACGGCACTCGGGGTCTACCGAATGTGGCGCGACGGCGGCTACGCCCTAGGAGGGCTCGCCGTGGGCTGGGCATCGGCTGTGCTTGCACCGCGCGGCGCTTTCTTCATCCTGGCTGCGGTCCTCCTTGGGTCAAGTTTGGTCGTGACCATCTCACTGCGCGCACACCGGTCTGTGCGAAATACAGCGAGTACCTAGACACCGGCCGCACCGTCGCTGCTCGGACGGCCTTGGAAACCAGAGCTGCCCATAGCCACCCACAATGCACGCGCAGGCCCGAAGCGGCGTCCTGAGCGCAATTCTTGAGGCCGGCCAACCGGGGTCCCGCGTTTGCTAGCCGGCCGAAGCGTGGTTGTGCGGTACGATCTGACGTCTCGGGCGTGGTGAAGAGCCGCGCCCCTTTTTGTGCGCATGAACTGGAGGCGGTAGCAATGAGGGCCGCGACGCTGAGCGAGTCCGAGGGAGACGTAGAGATCCGTGTTGGGACCGAGGATCCGCAAGTCGCGGCACGACGGGTCGCCGTTGCGCGTGGCATGACGTCTGGCCGGGTGATCGTGCATGGCACTTCGACACCGCGCTGGGCCGACCAGCAGCCGGTGCGCCTCTCGGCTTGGTTCCGGGTGATCCGGTTCGGGGTTGTACGTTGGGAGTTCGCCACGGCAGGGGGAAGCGACGATGGCGTCTAGGATGGCTTCTTTGGAGATTGCCGGTATGTTGTACGCCGTTCTCAACGGCAGGCTCCGATCGCGCATGGCTCTTCAGCCGATCATCAACCTCGACTCGAAGGTCGTCATCGGTCACGAGGCTCTGTTCCGGATCGAGCGCCACCCGGAGTTGGACCCGACGGATCTGTGGAGCGAAGCGACGCGAACTGGGGTTCTCGAGTCGCTGGAGGACTTGGTGGCGCAGCTGTGCGCCGACCTGCCCAGGACCGATGGGCTGTTGTTCGTGAACGCCGATCCACGCTCGGCTGGCGTCGTGGACCGGTGGAGGCACCACGAACGGGTCGTGGTCGAATTGAGCGAAGCCGCCCGGATTCCGGACAGCCTTGTGCACGGTCTCGAAGAGGCGGGGATTTCCTACGCGGTGGACGATGTAGGTTCCGGTCAGGCCAACTTGGGGGCGCTTGTGAGGATGCACCCTGCCTACATCAAGGTAGATCGGTCCATCGTCGACGGGTGTCACCGTGATCCGCAGAAGGCCGCGATGCTCGGGGTGCTTGCGCAATACGCTTCGGACATTGGCGCGCACCTGATCGCGGAAGGCGTGGAAGTCGCCGGGGAGGCGGCCACCCTCCGGCGGATCGGCGTTCCCTTCGGCCAGGGGTATCTGTTCGGTAAGCCGGTGATTGGTAAGGGGAGGCGGCGCGCGTGATTGTTGGGGTAGATGTGGGGTACGGGTACACGAAGGCGGCTCGGGAAGACGGCCTCCGGGTCTCCTTCCCTAGCGTCGTGGTACGCGGGCGGACCGGTGGCGAGCTGACTGCCGCGTTGGGCGGCCGGTCGCTACCGCACCGACTGGTTCTGAGCGATGGCGCCTTGGCGCAAGCGGACACAGCCCTCGTGGGCAGTGCCGCGCTCTTTGCCGGAGGCGCCCGTACGTGGGACGCGCAAGCCGCCAGGCGGCAGGACTACGTTCAGTTGGTCTTTACCGCGCTGCGTCTCCTGGACGTCTCCGGTGACGTCTCCTTGGCCGTGGGTCTGCCGCTGAGCCTGTACACCGCCGTGGCCGAGCGGCGAGAGCTGCGGGGGCGTCTTGCTGGCGCGCAGATGATGGTGAGCGTGGACGACGGCCCTCTCGTTCCTATCCGGATTGGCACCGTGCGGGTGTTTCCCCAGTCGGCAGCGGCGTACTTTGCCGCGGTGAGCCGTAGGCCGGACTTGGCGCTTGAGCCGTGCGCCGTTGTGGACGTCGGCTATCGCACGACGGACCACATGCTTCTCCGTCTCGCTCCCGGCGAGCGCCTGGCGAGACCGGACGAGCGCGTGAGCGGGAGCCTCGACATCGGCGTCGAGCGTGTCTACGCGACGGTGGCTCAGGAGATTTCGCACGAGACCTCTACGATGCTCGACCCAAGCGAGGTGGAGCAGGCGGTGCTGGACTCGCGGCCGCTGTCCGTACGCGGCCGAAAGGTAGATGTGGACGAGCGCGTTCGCTCTACGAGCGGCGATCTGGCCGCGGAAATCGCCGGCAGGCTCAAGGAGGCGTGGGGCTCCGCCTTCAATCAGGTGTCCACGGTCCTTGTCGTCGGTGGGGGCGGCGTGTTGCTGTACCCACACCTCGCCGGGGCGTTTGAGAGCGCTGAGTTGCTGGAGGAGGCCGCGGGCGCCAACGCCCGGGGGTACGCGGCGATGCTCGCGGCTTCCAGGTCGACGGCACCCGCGTAGCCTCCGCTGTGCTTGTGGCACAGCGTGAAGCCATGCGAGTAGTCGCTGTTCGCCGTGCGGCACGGTCCATCCGTGCCACACACTTCAGGCAGACCGTTGCGTGTTACGAGAGAACCTCTTGGCGGGGGTGAAAGGCTTGTCGCGCCAGGCTTCTGATGGTGTGCGGACTCACGTGTCCATTCGCCTGGATGTGCGGGCGATGGCCATTCTGGATCGGCTGGCGAGGCGGCTGGGTACCCGGACCCGTGTGGTGGAGGCAGCTTTGCTGGCTCTCGACGGGCAGGGGCTGGTGCTTGACCGCCTTGACCATTTGGAGACGCTGGTCATTGCCCTGGCCCAACAGCGACGGTTCGAGGGGCAGGTCGGAGACCGGGGTACGCCGTCTACACTAGGAGTCGACATGACACAGGTGGCTGGCGGGCTTTTGGGGGCTTTCGGCGGAGCGGACGAGGACTGAGGCGGAGGCGCCAATCTGGCGCCAAAAGAAGTCTGGCGCCTAGAGTTTTTGGCTTCATGGCGCGGAAAACTCGTGGCGCCAGGGGTGAACTGGCGCCAGGATGCTCCTCCGAGTGCCGGATTTCAGCGCCGTGACGCGCAAAACGCCTGGCGCCACGGCGTCGTGAGCGCTTGAGCCGGGTGCGTGTACCAGAGGCATCCCGAAGGGCTGCGCAACATCCGGTCGAGACGCCAGGCGCCGAATTGGCGCCAGACTGGCTTTGGCGCCACCGATTTTCCGCGTAGTGGCGCGGAAAACTCCTGGCGCCACGGCTTGGTTGGCGCCCAGTCCCTCGTCTGGTGACCTGTTTTCCGTGCGGTTACGGGCCAAACCCGTGGCGCCAAGGCTTCGCTTGGATCGGAGGGAAGGCATGACGCCGGAGACTGAAACTGGGACGGGGACGACCACACGTGTCAACGTGCGACTCGAAGGTGAGGAGCTTGAGGCCGTGGATCTGCTCTGCGCCCGCTGGCGCGTGGGCAGGGCTGAGGCGTTGAGGCGTGCCGGTATCGAGGCCGCGAGGTGGATGGACTACAACTCGCGCATTTCAGCCCTCGAAGCGGTGCTCAGGGCAGAGATCGACCACCGGACGGACGAGCTGTCGGGTCGGATCGACCACGTCTGGGCCGCGCTTGAGGAGCGTGCACCGGTGGTTCCTGACGACACAGCGCCAGTGGGTGCGAGTCTGGACGAGGGGCCAGATCAGCCGCCTGCCTCGCACGGGTCTTCCTCAGTCGCCAACGAGGCGTTCCCGGCTGCGATAGGTGTAAAGGCTGAAGACCTGGCGCGACGGCCTGGCCAGGGACGACCGCTTGCACCCTTGGTCCAACTCGTGGAGGGAGACCGCCTGGAGATCGATGTTCCTGGCGCCTAAGGGGGTCTACTTGTGGACGGTTCGGACCGAAGGGGGTCGTCGGGCAGCGAGGCCACGGTTCTGATCTGGGTTGCCGGCCTGGTGGCGGGCGTCGTTTGGCTCTGGCGACACGTCACCGCGCGCGTGAAGAGCCCACGGCTGGTACGCACGCCGACAGCCCACGTGGCGGCGCGCGTGCAAGTAGACGTCGGGCATCTCGCGCTCTTGCTTGGATTGGCTCTTGGCGCGGTTGTGGCTCTGGCGTTGGCGTCGGCCTTGGTGATACGCCTCATGCGGCGACGTATGCGAGCACGGTCGGTCAGGGTGGACGAGATCATCCTGGGTCCGAACGACACAGCGGAGCCGTACGAGATCATGTCGGCCTTGGACGCCATCCATGGCCAGATGCTGACGCGCTACGTGCGTAGCGGAGTGGGCCAGGACTTCTTCACCTTCGAGATCGTGCGCACGCAGGACCACATGATCCACTTCCTGCTGTCCGCCCCCAGCTACCAGCAGGACTGGCTGAGGGTGCTCGAGGACACGTTCCGTTCCAAGTACACGAATATCAGGTTTCGGCCGTGGACCGACGAGTTCGTTCGGTGGCCGGTTACTCAGCAAATCGTGTTGTCCAAGCACTGGCGCCACGCTACGGAGACCGTGAAGGACTATCAGAACAGCGTCGTGGAGACGGTGGTGCAGAGCCTGGACCGTGCGGATGGGGCCGCCCACTTGCAGTTCCACCTGACCCCGTTGCCGTCGGAGCAGTTGCACACCCGGCTCCGCAACGAGATCAGGGGCATGGAGCACTCGGCAAAGGCTGTGCAGCAGGTCGATCCGGCCGCTCCTGGCGTGGGGTACGCGGAGTCGCAGGCGGTCAAGGACAGCCTGCAACTGTACGGCAAGAAGGCGTTTCGCGTGGAGATCCGGCTCGGCGCTGAGAACTGGGAGACGGTCCAGAGGGTCTACGGCGCTCTGTGTGAGGCCGATGGCGAAAACACGTTCCGGGCTACGACGGTGTGGGCGTTTCGCTCGGCCTGGGTGGAGTGGTTCTACTCAAGGCTTCCGAGCCTCATCGCCTTCCGGCCGTCGATCATGTTTTCGTTCCCGCTGGCGACCATCATCCACCTGCCGACCAACCGGCTGCGGGTGAATACGCTCGTCCGGTACTACGTGCGCCGGGCGCCGGCGCCGCGCTCCATTCCGCGGGTTGCGGAGGACGCCAGGGCGATGGTGCTGGACCAGGAGAGCGACGACCGACTCGTGGTGCCCGAGGGAGACCGTGAGGCAGGCGTCCTACTCGTGGGAGCCCAGGGCTCTGGCAAGACGACGGACGAGCTCTCCTTGTTCCGCTCGGACGTGTACTACCGGGATGCGCAGGGCCAGCCGAAGTGCGTCGTGCTCATCGACATCGGCAAGGACACCTCGAAGCGAGCGCTGGGCATGGTGCCGCCGGACCGAAGCGTGGTCTACTTCGCACCCGGCATGCCGGACTGCCCGTGGACGATCAATCCGCTGCAAGCGTCGATCAACGATGACGTGATGCAGGAGAACGTGCTGAACGCCATGCAGGAGGTCTTCGGCGACCAGGCCATCCAGTTTCGGAGCCGTGAGTTCCTTGGCAACGCCATCGGTGCGGTCAAGGAAGTGCTGGGCCCAGACGCCGATTTCACCAAGGTGTACGAGATCCTCACGGATGGGGAGTTTCGCAACCGGGTGATCCAACACGTGAGGGACGACCACCTCAAGGACTACTGGCAGCGGACGTTCATACAGGCCATGCAGGGCAACCAACGGTTCCTTGAAGAGGGGTTGGCAGCGCCACGCAACAAGCTGGACGAGCTCTTGCGGAACCGGCTCGTGCGGCAGGCGCTTGAGGCCGGTAACGGCCGGCGCCAACTCGACTTCCGAAAGATCATCAAGGACCGGGACGTGCTCATCGTCAACTTGGACAAGTCACGCCTGGGGGACGCCGGAGTGCGTCTCCTGGGCATCTTCGTGGTGACCCTGCTGTGGTACGCCATGCAGGCCCAGAACGAGATCGAGGAGCGTGAGCGCGTCCGCGTGAGCTTGATCCTGGACGAAGCCCAGAACTACCTGTCGGAAGGGTTCCTCAACATGCTCGCCGAGGGCCGAGCGTACGGCCTGCAGGTGACCTTGGCCATTCGGTTCCTGGCGGAGATCGAGAGCGAGAGGGTCGTCGCCGGGCTTCGCCAGCTCATCCAGAACGTGATCGTCCACCAGTTCCAGCTTCTTGATGAGGCCAAGGACTTCATGCAGCGCTTCATGCGCACGTGGGCGAACGCCGTCCAGGTGAATGCGGAGAGCCAGGACGCGATCAACCTGGGAGTGGACGATATCATCCGCCTGCCGAAGTTCACGTCGATCTGCCAGTGGATGGTGAACGGTGCCATCCAGCCGGCTTTCTACGCCAAGACGATCAACTGGGAGAGGTTCTACCGGGAGGACTGGCGCCAGGCGCACCTTGAGACGCAGACACTGCTTGCGCGTCGAGGCGACGCGGAGGAGGAAGTGATGACCGTGGCGGACGAGGAAGTGGAACTGATCATCGACCTTGCTCCTGAGCAGTTGGCCGCCCCCAACACCCAGGCGGGCGCGCTGGAGATTGACGCGCCCAAGCCCTCTGCCGAACTCCCGGCAGGCGTCGGTTCCACCAAGCGGAGCGCAGAGGTGGGCCCCGATCTGGCGTCTCTGGTTTTGGGAGAGGACGTTGTGCAGCGGCTGCTGGACCAAGGGCGGGACGAACTGACGGGGCTGTTCAACCGCCGTGTGTGGGAGCGCGCGGTGGAGACTGCGCCCGACGGGCAGAACGCAGTGGCTTTTATCGACCTGAACGACCTCACGGGGGTCAACAACCACGGTGGTCATGCGGCGGGCGATAGGCTCATTCGCCGGGCGGGCGAGGCGATCGGCCGGGTTACACGGCAGCGGGACATCGCGGCGCGGATCGGCGGCGACGAGTTCGCCATCCTGGCTCGGGGAATGCCGGAGGAGGGTCTTGACTCGTGGCTGGAGCGCATCCGTCGCGAGTTGGACGAGTCGCTTGTCCCTGCCAGTGTTGGCGTGGCGCTTCAGAAGCCCGGCGAACTCCTTGCTGACACGGTCGGCCGTGCAGACGCGGAAATGTACCGGGTGAAGCCGACGAAGAAGGGGCGGCGCCCCGACGTGGCTATGTTGAGTGACGCGCCGTCCGCCTCGGGTGACGCGCCGCGGGCGGCGGCCCTCGCGGCTTCGCCGATCGCCGACAGTACCGCCAAGGCGAGCACGGGGCAGAAGACGTCGACGGGGCCAGACTCCTGGAGGGAGCACGATCCCCGTAAGATGTTCTGCCTGCGGTTCGCGATGACGCCCGCACGGTTGGTGCAGGCGGCGGCGCAGGTCGGGGCGAGCGACGAGGACTTGATCGGTGCCTGTCAGTGGGCCTTGAACACGAACAACATGCTGGCCAATCAGGCGCTGACTCGGGTACGACGTGTCGCCGGCTTGAAGCGGGAGGACCGGATCCTTCGGCCTTTGGCAACGAAGCTGCATAAGGGCGTAAACGAACTCCGGCAGGAGCTCGTCGCGCGTAAGGTCGACGTGTCGGATGCGGCGGACACCTACCAGGAGCATCCGGAGGTGGCCAGCGTCGACGAGCTGGTGGCGCTCATGGCGGAGCCGGTCAAGGCTGCAAGGTAGTACGAGGGGGCGGTCGCAGGGGCCGCCCCCTCGCCGTTGGTTGGCGATATGAGGGCGCGGCGAACCAGACGCCAATTTGGCGCCGGTTGGGGTTTGGCGTCAGCGATTTTCCGCTTCACGAGGCGCATAGGCCCTGGCGCCATGACCGTTTTGGCGCCAGATCGCCGGTTGAAGGCTGCGTTCTCCGCGTCAGGACGCGGAAAAGTGCTGGCGCCAGACGTCTACCGAAGCTGCGTCTGGTGTGGAGGAGGAAAAGTGCTGGTGCGCAAGGGGCAGCGGGTGTGGCCGATGTGGGAGACCGCCGACGTAACCCACCAGGCCGGGGAGTTGATCCGAGGGACCGGGGAGTTTTGGGTTACCGAGCGGGATCTTGAGGGGCTAGCCATGCTCCTTGAGCACTCCTTCCTGGGTCGGCGGCACTTGCCGTTTGAGCAGAGCATTGCCGTGGCCAACAAGAGGCTGTTGCGGCTGTACATGCACGGCCTGCTGGCCCGGTGTCGAGAAGACGTTGCAGAGGGGCGGGCCAGCGCGTGGGTGTACGGCCTGACTCGCCTCGGGTTCGAGGTGCTGGTGCTGAATGGCAACGTGGTCGCGTTGGCGGCAGAACCGGACTGGGACCCTCCGTATGCCGCGTTTGGTACGCGGAACAACGTCGTTCACCAGTTGGCGATTGCCGACCTGGCAACGACCGTGATCCGGCACGCTGCGCGTGCGGGAGTGCCGGTGGATTGGCGGGGCTCTAAGCGGCTGGTGCAGCGAGTTCACCCGATGGCTGTGGGCGGCCAGAGGCTTGAGGTCAGCCCGGATGCCGCGCTCCTGTTCGGGAATGGCACGGCTGTGTTGGTGGAGCATGAGCGGTCACTGCGGCCCGGCGACGTCCATGACCGGATGACGAAGTACAAGCGCTACTTCGACGGGCGGGTCTGGGAGGCGAGCTTCGCCCGAGAGCCCAAGGTGTTGTTCTCCGTCGATGTGCTCGGGAACACCCAGGGCTACTCGGAGAGCGTCTACAACCTGGCGAAGGAAGCCGCGGCCAGCCTGCTCTTGTTCCCGGCGATGTTCATTCGGGAGGACGTGTGGCGGGTGGACAAGCTGACGGTGGAGGCCGTGGCTGGGAACCGCAGCGTGGATCTGCTCCAGGCTGTCGGGCTGGCGCTCACGCGCCGACCGACGACGGGTGGCTGACGAGTGATCGCCGACGCCAGGGGTCGGGTGGCCGTTGCGCATCGTACTGCCGCGTACCGTTACTCCCGCGCACTCTACTGTGGCGCATCGCGACATAGCGCACCGTGACATAGCGGATCGTGACATAGCGCATCGCAACCATCCGAGAGGGCGGCCAAAGCCACTGCTGGTGCGCCTTCGCGGGTTTGAACCCTTCCGTACCAACACTTCCTCGACCGCCTAAAGGGAGGGGGAGCAGTTTGTGGGGGGCGGGGGTGGCTGAACCTCCAGAGGATTCCCAAGGGCAAGGGCTGTAGGCGAAGGCTAGCTGATGGCTGGCTGAGGCTAGGGCAGGCGAATGGTTCGTGTCTCAGGGCAAGCGAGTTGGAGTTGGCATCAGGGTGTGATGAAGTCTGGTGGATCTGTTGGTCTGAAGCATTTGCAAGGGGGTGCGAGTATGGAGCGGGTGGCGTTGGTTTCCGTGAACAGAGTCAAGATCAGGACCGGACGTAGGGGGCAATGGTCTGTGATGGCGGACGAGGTCAAGGCGGTGTTGGCAAGGGCAAGAGCCGGGGAAGGTGCGGTCGTGGCTATTCCGGGCGAGACGGCTCTGTGGAGAGCCAAGGAACATCTAACGAGGCGACTGAGTCTCGAGGCATGGATGTTGAGATCGGGTACGTGGGGGAGCACAGTCTCCTGGTGGTGACCAAGGGGCCGGCGTCGTCGGGTACGGTGCGGCTTCCGTGGGTGAGGGCCCGGTAAGCGCTTGGGCCGTGGTTGAAGTCACAGGCGGCCCGGCGTCGGCTCACAGCGGGCCTGACCATCGAGCCGAAGATTGTGCTTAGAGGATGGAGGCGGACCAGCGAGGGCATGAGGACGCGCCGGTCTCTCTCGCGAGTTCCCGGCGCGGTCGGGGTGCATAGGGAGAGGGCCCCCGGGGTGAGCGATGGCGGCGGACCGAGACGTCTGGGAGCACGCGCCGGTTTCCCTCTCGGTCTCCCGTCGCGGTCGGGGCGTGCTGGCCGTGCGTGCGGAGGAAGGAGAACCGGAGTCGTAGCCTTGGCTTGATACAGAGTGCGTGAGGTCTGGTGCGCCCGCCGACAGTCCCCCGGACTGTCGGCCCGTGCGTGCCAAGGCAGCGCGCACAGTCCCGGGGCGCCACCGGGTCTTGTTCTGGAGGAAGAGCCGAAGGGGCATCTCCTTGGCCCGGCTGCCTCTGGCGATGATCTGGTGGGAACGTGACACGTGTTGCGTTCGACATGCCCGGGTGGGTTGCCCGGCATCCAGGCCCTGCGGACCTGGACACCCGGCTCCCATCCGGGCGTTCGGGCAAACGCGAGGCTTCCGGGGCGGGTCGAACACCTAGATGACTGGCGTGGTAATATTTGGCCATGTTAGATGTGTCGGATTGGACCAAGGTGAGAAAGGGCACGGGGAGCCGGCCCGGCTACTGGGTTCAAGATCGAGAATCACGATGGTACCTCCTGAAGTTCCCCAAAGAGCAGGCGACACAGGAGGGCCTGTTTGTTACCGGGGAGGTCGGAGCTGAGGTTTTGGCCTCCCACGTTGGACGGTGGCTTGGCCTGCCCGTCCCAATTGTCGAACCTGCCATCATGAACCGTCGGGTAGGAGCATTGGTTCGGTCGTTCCTCGGACCGGGTCAAGAGCTTCGCGAAGGAATTGATCTTGCAGGTTCGATGTCCAAGGACCGGCTCACTGTCGCCCGCGTCCTGGAGTGCCTGGGTCACTACACGGACCGACATTTGGCCGTACGAGGCTTCATTCGCATGGTGTGTTTTGACATTCTTACCGGAAACGCGGACCGCCATCAGGCCAATTGGGGCGTGACGCTGGGTAACGGTGGCTCAGCCGAAATGGCGCCCTACTACGACAACGCTGCTGCATTCGGAAGTGCCCTCGATCCACTGCGCATCGAACTGCACCTCCGGAAAGGCTTAGGCCGGTTCGATCGTCAGTTCCGCTACGAGATTCTCCTCCGGGAGGACGCCCGGAAGCCCGGGATCCCTGAGCTACTGGCCACGGTCCGGCAACTGGACCCAGACATGGCGGGATTCAAGGAACTTGTGGGTAATCTAACAGATGATGCCATCGACCAAATTTTGGCCTCCATAGATGAGCCAGAGAGTATCATGGAGCCTGAACGCTGGTCCTTCGCTCGCGTGGTCCTACGCAGTAGGAGGGACATCCTCGTTGCAAGGGGGGATGGGTAGATGGCTGGGCGACCAGACAGTTCTGTGCTTGTTGTTTGGCAGCATGCCTTGTCGCGGCGCCGCTACCTCATCGGGCACCTATCGCGTGACTCGCGCGGGCACGTGTTTAGGTACGAAACAACTACCCCTGGAGCACTGAGCGAAGCGCAGGCCGTTGGCTTCCGACTATTCGACGAGTTCCCTGCCCCCGAAGGCGAATGGCGGCAGCCCGAACTGTTCGCAACGTTCCTCCGGCGGGTGCCGCAGACGTGGGCCGCCGAGGATTACGGGCGCCTCGGAGTGGAGCCCGGCGACGGGATAGAGTTCTTGCGTCTCACCGGGGGTCGTCTGCCCACCGATACACTTGAGTTCCTTGAGCCGATTAGCGCGGCGGACACGTACTACCTCCGATTTCCTGTGGCTGGCTGGCGTTACTACGATGGCGAACAGGTGATGGAGGAACTGGTGCCCGGGGCCGTCTTGGGACTGCAACTCGATGAAACCAACCCACACGACCCCAACGCAATCCGGGTACTGTCACCATCGGGCGTTCACATCGGCTTTGTACCGGCAGTGTACAGCTGGTGCCTGACCCAAAGCGTTCGCCGCGGGAGCTATCGCGCCACCGTGGCTAGCCTCGGAGCCGCGGACGATCCCGGCGTCGGCGTCATTGTCGATCTTGACGGTGATCAGGGCGACCTACTAGGCGATCAACTCGTTCGGTACGTGCCGTTGCGTCTGTACGAATACGGTGAGGTCGTCTCGGCCTAGCGTAGTCACGTCCTCGTTCGGGTATTTGACTTCGCCCGTTCTGTAAATCGATGCTTGCTTGTGGGATGGGTCGCCCGGAGCGCTTGTCTGTGCGGGTTGACCGTGAGTGCCAGAAGACGGTGGCCCCAAGCCGACGGCAACGCGCTAGCGCTGATCCCGATGAGGCGACTGACTGGCGAGGGAGGAGTCGGGTTGCCGACCGTCATGGACCTCATCAAACGCGGGGACATGTGCGTGCGTCAGGCGGACGACACAGTACTGGCGCTGCTGGGCGAACTCGCGGTGCCCTCGACGGGACCAGTCATCCTGGCAAGGGGATCGCGGAGACGGTATGTCGTCTTCTCCTACGCGCAGTTCCGCCAGATGCGCGAGGAGATCCTGGAGTGGTGCGACGAGGCCGAGCTTGCGCGACTGGCGCGCGAGCGCCTCCCGGTGAAGAACCTCCTGCCCGACGCGCAAGGCCGCGCGGTCCTCGACCGGGTTCTGGGTCCCGGACAGTCTGACGGGGGCCAGGTTCGATGATGGGACCTGGACGCCAGAGCCGGCTGTGGTTGGGGGCGCATGCTGCAGGTGTGGCCTGCGCGTGTGCGCGAGATGATCGCGGAGCTTCAGGCCGACGGATGGGTTTCCGTGGCTCAGCATGGTGACCACCGGCACTTCAAGCACCCGACGAATCCGGGCGAGGTCACGGTGCCGGGGAACCCTGGTCACGAGATCGCCAAGGGCACGGTGGCGAGCATCCGGCGCCAAGCCGGGCTGCGGGGGAATGGCCGATGAGCAAGGCGACGGCGGCCTGGCCGCGCGTGACCATCGTGATCGAACCCGCAGGCGGGAACTGGTCCGCGTACAGCGACGACGTTCCAGGCTGTGTGGCTACCGGCGACACCCCGGAGGAGACGCTGGCTTCGTTCAAGGAGGCCTTGGCTTTCCACCAGGCGATCGACGACGTACCGCGCGGAGTGGCACCAGGAGTGCAAGCCAGAGGCTGACCGGGATGCCGAACACGTTGGCGCCCGCCGGATGGTGGGCGCTTTGTCGTGTTCGGGACAACTTGTCGGACGGCGCGGGGTCATGCCGACGGCCACTTGCTGGTCCAGGCCAGGCGGCTTCGCCGCAACGTCGCCTTCGGCGGCGTTGGCCTGGACGGCGCGTCGCGGCCGTCGGCGAGGGATGGCTCGATCACGCAGGTTGTCGAGCCCATCCGGGAGGTGCCTCCATGCCTCAGCAGTACGCGCGCCGGACGATGACGCGGCGGGCCACTTGGTACCTGTCTCTTGGCCCAGAGCGTCCAGTCGTCGAGGTCCATGGGGTCGCGGTCGTGAGCGGAGAGGACCCGCTCGCCGTTCGCGCCGAGCAGGGGTCGGTGCCGGTGGGGCGGCCGTGCGCGTGCGGGCGGACCTTCCCGACACGCGATGAGGCCGCTGGGCACGCAAAGGCACACGCCGCCGTGGCCCGTACCGCCTACGCGGACTTCGGGCCGCGCCCGAGCGACGGCGAAGATGTCGTCGGCCACCTGGTGCCCGACGTCGACGAGGCCGGTAGCCGGCGGGAGCGCTTCACCAACGCGCTCCAGTCGCTCTGCCGGAGCTGCGGCCGGCGGACCTTCGACGGCAGCTCGTTCTGCGGGGAGTGCAGCGCTCTCCACGAGGCGACCCACGTCTCGGGTGTCGGGTACAGCGGTGACCTGGACGCCTGGGTGGACGCGATCTCGGACATGTACGTGCGTCGGCAGGACGGTGGCGAGGCCACGGTGGTCCGCAAGGCGCGGTTCTACCGGCTCGGTGCCGAGCTCCTGGCCGAAGCCAGCCGGCCTGAGCGGCAGTGGTCGCCGGTCCGCCGCTTCCGGCTGTGCCGGCCCGGTCAGCACCGGGGAGTTCGGCTGCCCGATGGCCACGTGGAATGCAAGCTCTGCCACGAACGCAAGCCCGCCTGAGGGAGGTGACCGCGGTGTTCCAGCCGGGATGAGGAGGTTCCAGCCTGGATTCGTCACCCGCGCCGAGCTGATGTCGGTCAACGAACGTAGGCTCGGCACCTGCTGCCGGTGCTGGCGCCCGAAGGTGCTCCACATCGGCTACAGCGACATGATGCCGACCTCCATGGACGGGGGCATCGGCTGGTGCTGCGAGTGCCAGTGCTGCAAACGCGTGACGCTCACCGCCTACATCCCGATGGCCACGGTCAGCTTCAAGATCCGTCTGCACAAGGGCATCATCGTGGTGTCCCGGCCACGCCGGCGGTTCGCCCGCAGTCTTGGCCGCCTCATGGGCTACCACTGCCCGCCGGGTATGCACCGCGGCGTACGGCAACGCGACGGTTCTCTGGTCTGCCGTGTATGCGGCGAGCGGAGATCCGCCGTGTGATCGTCCGACCTCGTCTCCGGTCCGGCAAGGAGGGCCTTGCCCGCCCGGGGACTCGCTCGCGGCGTGAAGGGCGTCGATGATCTGCTCCTTACGATCCTGACGGGCTCTCCCGTCCTCCGGGCCGTTGGACGTCTGTCGCGCCTCCTGCCAGGCGCCGGACCTCCAGGCAGGCCGACCTGGAGGACGGGAGAGCCGCGTTTTGGAGGCGAGACGCATGCGCAGTGCCGACGTTCTGTTACGCGAACCGGTGCCGGGCCACGGCCGGGCGATCACCACCATGGGCGACCTGGTCCACGAGTACCGAAACGGTGGCTGCCCGACGTTTGCCTATGCGCTTCACCTGGAACTTGGGTACGCGATGGAGGCCATCTTCGAGCTGGACCCGTCGGCCGAGGACGATGACGACTGCCTCGTGCACGTCTACGGGAAGGCGCCCGACGGACGACTCTACGATGTCGCCGGCGAGATCACGATGGACGAGATGGTGCGGACCTTCGTCCTCACGGGTCTGCCTGACGGGGACGAGGTGTGGACAGACAGCGTGGACACGAGGCGTGTCAAGCGACTCATGTACCTGTGCGCCTGCCGTCTCTATCCAGGCGAACTGGCGGCGCTCCGGCGGCACATCCGCGCCCATCCCGTGCACTACGGCGCGTGCAGTCCAAGCAAAAGGCGGGCTTCCTGAGGAGGCGACCACATGCGCGTGATCGTCTGCGGCAGCCGCAGCTGGGCCAACTATCCGGTCGTCCTTCAGACGCTGCGAAGCCTTCCACCGGGGAGCGTTATCGTCCACGGTGCCGGCCGGGGAGCCGACTCCCTGGCCGCCCGGGCGGCGGAGGCCTTGGGCTTCCAATGTGAGCCGCATCCGGCAGACTGGGCTCGCTTCGGCAAGAGCGCGGGGCCCCGCCGCAACGCCGAGATGGTCCGAATGGGAGCGAACACGTGTATTGCGTTCCGGAGCGACGGGCCGAGCCCAGGCACGGACGGGATGATCCGACTGTGCCGCAAGGCCGGCATCCCCGTGCGGATCTACCGTGAGCCGATGGTGCATCCCAGCCCCTGCTCGCCGGGTACCCATCGTGGCGTTCGCCAGTCGGATGGCACGCTTCGGTGCCGGGTATGCGGAGCCACGGGTCCTGCCGGATGGCGGCAGGCGGTGCTCGTTACCGCCACAGCCTGATTGGGTGCATGTCGGTACGTCCTCGCCGAGCGATCGGCAAGGGTCACGAAACGTGCCCTTGCCTCACGCCCGGCTCCGGCGTCTGCCGGAGGCGTTCGACGGATTGATGGACGCGGAGGCGATTCGTGTGCTCGTAATCACCGTCGTAGCGGCGCTGGTGGCGGTGTCGTGGCACGAGTGCGCCCACGTGCTGGTTGCCTTGCGCTACGGCGGCCGGTTCGCGGGTCTCGTGTTCCGGGCACCGTTCCTGGCCGTGCGCATCGACCAGACCGCGGTCATGCGGGGCGCGACCGTGCCGATTGCTCTCGCAGGGCCAGCGGCCGATCTCACACTGGCGGCCCTGGTCTTCGCCCTCGGCTCTGTCGGCCTCCTCACGTGGCGCGAGGCCCTCTACGCGAGCCTGTGGCCGGGCCTGAGCCTGGCGCTGAACCTCCTGCCCCTACCACACACGGACGGCTGGCGTGTACACCGAGCCTTTGCTTCCTGAGGAGGTGGATGCTCTTGCAGGTCGAGGCTGGGGACCTCTGGACCGGGCCCGAGGACGCTTGGCGGGTGGTGCCTACCAACTTGGTGACGAGGCGGGACGGTACCGCCGTGATGGGCGCGGGCGTGGCTCTTCAGGCGGCCGGGCGGTTCCCTGAGCTTCCCGCCCGCTACGGCCGGTTCCTCGAGGCTCGGACGCCAGGACTCTTCCGTGACGACGAGTTTCGGATCGTCTGCCTGCCCACCAAGATGCACTGGCGTGAAGGCGCGAACCCGGCGATCGTTTCCAAGGGCCTTCTTGCCTTGCGCACGTTCGCACTGGTCCGTCGGGGCCAGGAGGTACGGCTGCCGATGATCGGGGCGGGTCTTGGGCGCCTTCCGGCCAAGGACGTCCGGGACCTGATCCAGAGAGCGCTCGGGAGCCTACCGAACGTAACGCTGGTCCTTTCTGGAGCCGAGGTGGCCCGAAGCCTCAGGCTCGCGGGTGAGAGCCGGTGACTGGCCGCCGGGACCTGCGGTCCGTCCGGTCGCTGCGGATCCGGTTGCGGGAGGCGGAGGCCACCCTGGCGGAAGCGGTGGACGCCGGCTGGGCGGACAGGCTCGTCAGGGCCCTCGCCCAGATCGCGTCGGGGAAGGAGGAACCCGAAGGGATCGCCCTTCGGGCACTCGAGGACGCAGGGCTGCGTTCCGTACAGCACCGTCTGGAGCTGTGAGCTAAGCCACGTGCCGCCCTCGGGCGTCAAGGCCGCTGGCCTTGACGCCGCGGCCGGCGCGCGGCCACGGACGCCCCGAAAGGGGTGACCACGTAATGAAGTCCGTTCTCCTCCCCACGCTCGCCGCCGGCTGCCTGGACCAGCTTCGCGGTGATCGCCTGCGCGCGCTGCTCGACGCCGCTACCGACGTGGCCAAGGGCAGCGACAACGGGCGACTCCAGTCCCTGGCTCGCGAGATCCTGAGCTCCGCCCATGTACGCGGGCTCCTTGCGTCGTAAGGCGCGTCGCTCGAGCCTTTCAGGCCGCGCACGGGCCATCGGGTCAAGGGTCGCTTCGCTCTGCCCTTGACCCTCCCGGCCCGACGCAGAATCGACGGGTTTGCTTCCGGGCTCCCGCGCCGCCTGCGCTCCCGACTCGGGACGTCGGCAGCGTGGGAGCCCCACACTTTTCAGGAGGTGCATCCCCGAGATGCTGAACGAGATCATCCTGATCGGGCGTCTTACGCGCGATCCGGAGCTGAGGTACACGCCGTCGGGCGTGGCGGTGGCCAACTTCGCCCTCGCGGTCGACCGCCCGTTCTCCAATCAGCAGGGTGAGCGTGACGTCGACTTCATCGAGATCGTCACGTGGCGCAAGCTTGCGGAGACGGTCTCCGGTCACCTCCAGAAGGGGCGTCTGGTCGCCGTCACCGGCCGACTGCAGATCCGCAACTACGAGACCCAGGACGGCCAGCGGCGCAAGGCCGCCGAGGTCGTGGCGGACAACGTTCGCTTCCTCGACAGCCCGAAGAAGGGCAACGGCGAGGTCGCGGACGGCGCGCCCCCGTCGGACGCGGAGGCTCCGCCGGCCGAGCAGGAGGCCGAGGAGGTTCCGTTCTAGGAACAGCGCGGCCAGGGCGAGGGAGGCGGAGGATGAGCCCCCTCGCTGTCAGCGCGTAGTCGGAGGCGAGGCTACGCGCGCGCGGACCCAACCTGGGCCGCGCTCTGGGCAGGTGATCCCTGCCTTGAGCGGGGTCCAGGTTGATCCCTTGCGGGTTCGGGGTTTCCACGGAGGTCCCGAACCCGCCCTACCGTGCAGCGAAGAGCTGGGGATGCCCGGGCGCTGAGAGGTGCGAGCCCTCGGCACTGCATGGTGCGCAGCCCTCCTGGGTTGCGCTCTGGGCAGGGTGTATCTGCCTTGAGCGGAGCCCAGGCTCATAGGGAGGAGTACCGGTGAAGGTGCGGGTCTTCGGCGTCTTTTACCAAGGCACCGTGATGTCGGTGCTGATCAAGGACGGTCCGGACCTCTTGCGGGAGGCGGAGGCGGCGTTCAACCGCCGGTTTGACCTCTCGCTGACCTCGGCGCACGCGGTGTTTGCCGTCTCCGGCAACAAGAACCTGGACGTCCGGACGTGGGACTTCGACGCGGTGGCGGAGGAACTCGGCCACCGCGAGGTGGTCTAGCCTTACCACCAATCCTCGAAGGGAGAACTCTTCGTGAGCCTGCTCTTGGGAGTGTCGATCGGCACGACCGAGGTCCGTGTGATCCGCTCGGGCGCGGTGGTCGGAGGGCACGATGTCCCGGACTTGGTCCTGGAGCGAGGGAGCCTCACGGTTCGAGAGGCCCTGCTGACGGTCCGCCTGCTGACGGCGCCTGTGGCCGGACTCCTGCCGGTAGACGACCACTGAAGAGCCGGCACCGCTCTTCCACGCACTGCATTGGTCGGTATCGCCCCGAATCCCGAGCGGCGTCCCTCCACGCCTGGCCGGTACTGGGGTCGTGTCCCAAGCGCCGGCCGCGTTGCTGTCGGAACTGGGGGCAGGGGGGGGGCAGTTCGCCGTCGCGTCCACCAACTGTGGGGAACCATCGGGGTCCTGTTTGGCAAGGCGAAGTCCAGGATCCGGCGCTGGTCGGTGGTCCCGGGATGTCCGCACTCGTCCCGACCGCGGAGCACTGGCGCGCTCAGCACCGCAGGACGCTCTACGAGAAAGAAGGGGCCACGGTGAGCGACTGCTCGGCGGGGGACCAGCACCAGGACCGTCTCGGTCGGCTCTCGGCGGCCGCAGTAGAAGAAACCAACGTCATGGCCTGGCTGATCGGCCATGGCGCACTGAATCTCCCCACCGAGGGCGAGGCCGTGAGCAGCTTCGCGGATGCTCTTACGGCAAGCCGGCATCCAAACGCGGCGGGGCGTGTGCTTGATGCCGCGACGCTAGCAGGGTGCGCAGTCTTGCTGGACCGCGTAGAAGCGTACGGGCCGGCTGTGTTCAGCGCGCTCCAGTACGCGGAGACGCACCCCATGCCTCCTCAGCGGTGGGATCGCTACCTGCGCCAGGAGATCCTCGGTACCTGGGCGATGGCCCTGGTCGACCCGGCGGGGGTCGGTAGCCGGCGTCGGGCGCTCGGGCTCATGCCCAGGCTCTTGGACCAGCAGCGGAAGTACGAGTCCGTCGTTGTGGGGGGGCCGAGGGCCGCCAGCAACGGCCGCGACCTCGTCGTTCTCTACTCACTCGGCGACGCGCTTCACCGGCTGGCGTGGGGCACTGGGGATACCTCGAGTGCCGTGATGGTCCTCTCGACGATGGTCGGCCGGGCTGACGCGGCTCTCACGAGGGCCGCTCTGTGGGTCCTAGTCGGGGCCAGGCACCTCGGGCTCTGGCAGTGACCATCCGGGCGGTGGCCCCATTACGGCCGGACGGGGGCTCCGGGCCGCCATGGACAGCCGGGGTAGGTTACGCGGCCGTAGAGCCCGACGGGCCTCGACAAGAACCGACTTTGTGAAAGTACACACTACGTCCGTGGTCGACGGGCCCTATCTTGACCCAAGGAGGGGTCACATGGCGCCCAGGCGTTGTCTGTTGGAGCGCCTGCGCAGTCTCCTTCAGCAGCGTTACGCGCAGTGTGGCTCGCTGACCGATTCCGAGGTCCTCGAGGTATCTCATAGACTGGACCGACTCGTCCTGCGGGTTATGCGCACCAGGCCGGTTAAGAGCTCCGAGACGGAACCATCACACTTGGGCTCAGGAGCTAATTCGTGATCGTCGACCGTGCCGCGTCTGGCACCTGACATTAGCGGTAGTGTCGAACATGTAGCGGACGCGGTGGGCGTCGATCGCGGCGGCGTGATCCGACCGACGGCACGGCAGTGTCCCTTGACATCGACGTCCGGCCGGTGTTCGAGGCGGTGCATGCGGCGAACATGGCCAAGGTCGGTGGTGGCGTACGCGAGGATGGTAAGGTGCTGAAGCCCCCGGGTTGGCAGCCTCCAGACGTGGAGGCGATCATCGAGGCTCAACAACGGTCGGGGTAACAGGCAGGGTCCGCGTTATAACGGCGCCGAGGCGCACCAGGCTGCTCTGCTGCCAGGTGGGCGCCCCGGTTAGTTGGCGTGGTTCTCTGCATACCGGACACGCGGTCCTTTAGGCAAGGCTCGCTTCGCTTGGCGCCTTGCCTGTGGCCCGCGCGTCCGGTGCATGCCCTGGTGTACCCAGGATCCTATGGTGCTGCGGACTGACACCCACGGGGGAAGGATGTGCCAGCGGATGGGCAAGGATGCGGTCTGCCCAAGCTGTCACCAGAACCATGAGGGCTTCGGGGAGATCGACGTGATCGAAGGTCTCGCACTTCTCACCCCGACCGTGAATGCGCGAGGCAAGGTCGAGATCGAGTGGAGTGAGCAGACGTTGGTCAACTGGGACAGCCAACGGCCGAGACGACCCCGGACGTTCGTCTGCCTCGGGTGCCACCACGAGTTCCGTGCGTTCGAGGTCGTCGACGTGGAAGACTGAACGCCGGTCCAGGGTGGCTGAGCTCCGTAGGCCATCGCCTACCATACGCGGGCTGCCTGTGAAGGCAGCCCATTTTGCTTTCGAGAGGAGGGCTCTTGTGCGATTTACCATGCCCAGTTCGGTCTTGGCTCCAGCGCTTGCCGCCCTGGCTCAGGTGGCCCACCGGGCGAGTAGTGCCCTGCCGGTGCTATCGGGCGTGCTCACACAGGTGAAGCCAGACGCCATTCGTTTCACCGCCTTCAACATGATCCAGGGCCTCGAAATCACCCTGCAGCGCACAGGCGATGGACCGTATGAGCCGGGTGCCTGCGTCATCGGCGCGGAGTTGCTGCACGAGCTTGTCAAGAGCGTGTCAGGCGACGTGACGCTCGAGGGCGAGGATGGCGGTGCACTCGTGCGGTACGTCGGGGGTGAAGCTCGCCTGGGTACGGTGCCGGACGTGGACTTTCCGAAGCCGCCATTCGCCAGGACGAGCATCGAGATAGCGGGCGAGACCCTGCGGCACGGCTTCGAGCGCGTCGCCTACGCCGCGGACCGGGCGGACCTCGCCTCCGCGACCTCGGGTGTGCGGGTAGCGGTGTCGGGAGGCGAGGTTCGGTTCCTCGCCACCGACCGGCATCGCGTGGCCAGCTACACCGCGGACGCTCAGGGCGTGGCTGAGGCAGGCATTGTCGTGCCTACCGATGCGCTGGGGATGATCGCTCGCCTGTGTGACGCTGAGCGGGTGCGCCTGGGCTGGGATGAGCACGGGGTAACCGCGGTCTGGAAGAGCACCCGCCTTTACAGCCGTGTACCGGCCGGCGCGTACCCGGACGTCGAATCCCGCCTGCCGGCCGAGTATGCCTCCAGGGCTGTCTGCCGGTCCTCGGATCTGCGCACCGCGCTGGTGCGTGTCGGCCTGACGGCCGAGGAGTACGTGACCCTGCGGCTGTCGTCCGAAGGGATCACGCTGGAGTCGTTTGGACCGGCGGGGGCGACGCGTGAGGTACTGGCGGCCGAGGTGTCGGGCGAAGGGACGATTCACTTCAACCCGGCCTTTCTGACCGCGGCGCTGTCGCACCTCGACGGGGAGAACGTGACGTTCGAGATGATCGACGCGGAACACGCCGGACGGCTTTCGAGCGACGAGCAGGGCTCGGCGGTGGTCATGCCGATCATGCCCGCCGCCATCCGGCGAGTCGATCCGGGTGAGGAGGCCGTAGCGTCGTGAGCGATACGCTCCTCATCCTCCCGGCCGAAGGTGGTGGGTGGGACCTTGTGGCCGACACCGCCACCATCGCTCACACTGACGACCGCGACACAGCCGAACGTGTGTGCCGACTCATCGAGGCCGACGAGACGCGACTGCCGAGCCGGCCGGACGGCCTGCCCTCCGTGCAGTGCTTCGAGGCAGGCGACGGCACCGTGGAGATCGTGGTCGGGGTACGCTCGCTCCTGCGGTGCGTGGACTGGTCCTGGGCCGTGCGCATCGCCCGTCTCTTGGAGGCTGACGAGTACAGCAAACTCCCCAGGTGGATGAGGGCCCAGCATCGCGTGACGGCCGAGCCGCGTAACGAGGCGCGGCTTTCCTGTGTCCAGGGAGGCGCCTGATGAACGATAACGAGTTCGGCCTAGCCCTAGCCGAGGCGGTGAACCGAGAACTCGGAGTGCCCGTGGAGTTCGTCCACGACAGCGGGGACCTCTGGCTCGGCGAGAAGGGCGCAACGGAACGGGCCAGCGTCCATCTGGGAAACTTCAAGATCATGCACGAGCAGGGGCTGGAGCTTGCGGCCATCGCCCGCAAACTCGCGCGGTTCTGGAACGCGGGCCGCAACGCAGAGCCTCTGGAATGGGAGGCCATCAGGGAGCGGATCGTACCGCACGTGGTCGCCGGCGCAAATACCTCGTACCTCAGTCTTCACCACCTGTCTCCCGTGTTGCGGATCGTAGCCGCCGTGGACGGCCAGGACTTCCTGCGATTCGTACTTCCCCGAGACCTGGAGAGGCTTGGGGTGTCACTCGAGGTGGTTCGTGAGACGGCCGCGCTTAACATCGCGCGCGTCCTGGCGGGGCACCCCGGCGACGACACGACATCGTTCATCGACGGATCGGCGGTCGTTGTCTTTGAGGGCGATCTCGCTTCCGATCGGGCGTACACCTACGCAAAGGGGCTACCAAACGCGGCGGCTGCGTTCCTGTCGCCGGAGTTCGCAATCGTGACCCGTGACACGTCGGGGCGGGCGATCAGCAGCCTGGCCATCCTGGCGCGTGTGGGACACGACGGCCTGAATCTGCCGCACCCGTTCCCGCCGTTGGCCCATGTCTTCGACCAAGGCAGCTGCCTCGGTCTGGCCGGGGCATTGGAGGAGAGCGAGGCCGCTGCGGCAGAGCAGGGTGAGGGATTGAACCGGATCCAGTAAGGTGCCTCGCGCCTCGGCCTTCGGCAAGGGGAGACCTTGCCTGTGGCCAAGGCGCGAGGCCGAGTGTCCGCGATCGGGTAGCAGGCGCCTTCGGGCGCCCTGTTTCATTCCAAGGAGGTGTCCCCGTTGGCGATCCGCGACTCCATTCTGGCCATCGAACGCGAGCTCGGTGCCCGCCACTTCGAGCGCCGCGACGTCATCCGCGGCATGATTCTGGCCCTTCTGACCAGGCTTCACGTCGTACTGCTCGGCCCGCCCGGAGCCGACAAGTCCGGCCTCAGCCGGGATCTCACCAGCCGCATCGGCGGGACCTACTTCGAGTGGCTGCTCACGCGCATGAGCACCCTCGAGGAGCTCTTCGGCCCGATCAGCCTCAAGGGCCTCGAGCAGGACTCCTACCGTCGCATCACGACAAACAAGCTGCCCGAGGCGCAGATCGGGTTCCTCGATGAGGTGTTCAAGGGGTCGTCGGCCATCCTGAACAGCCTGCTGGCGATCCTCAACGAGCGGGTCTTCCACAACGACGGCCAGCCCATGCAGGTGCCCCTCGAGATGGTGGTCGGCGCCTCCAACGAGCTCCCCGAGGACCGGGAGGAACTCGGTGCTCTGTGGGACCGGTTCATGCTCCGGTTCATGGTGGACTACATCCGGGACGCCTCGAACTTCTCGAAGCTCCTCGCGGGGGCGGGGCAGATCCAGCCGACGACGATCGCGCTGACAGACCTGCACACGGCCCAGAGCGAAGTCGCCCAGGTGTCCATCGACCCGGTGATCCCCCAGGTCCTCGACCTTCGTGCCAAGATGCGCGAGCTCGGGGTCATGGTATCCGACCGGCGCTGGTACGGCGCCATGGACGTCGTGCGCGCCGAGGCGTGGATGAACGGTCGCATCCAGGCGGACGTCAGCGATCTCCGGGTGCTGGTGCCCGTCCTGTGGTCCGAGCCCGTGCAGTACCCGACCGTGCGCAAGACGGTGTACTCCTTGGTGTCGCCCTACGACAGCCAGGCCGAGGACCTGCTCGACCAGGCCGTGGAGGTCCACCGCGGGGCTCTGGCGGCGCCCGAGGACCAGCAGACGAGCGCCGGCGTCGAGGCGACCAAGGCGTTCAAGAGCGTCATGCGCAAGCTCGAGGCGGCGATCCAGGAGGCCAAGACCGACGCCAAGAGCACGCAGTCCCTGGAGGACGCGCTATCCCAGGTGCAGGCGATGAACGCCGAGGTACTCAAGGTCTGCCTCAAGGTCGCGTAGGGGAGGGGTTCACGTGATCGGATGGCTACAGGAAGCCATCGGCCAGGACTCCCTTGCTACGCAGAACGTCGAGACCTCGGCCGCCGACCGCCTCCTGTGGGGGGACATGGCCGAAAACTCGGAAGCGATCCAGGCCCTGAACCAGGAGGGCACCGAGAGGACGCCGACGTGGCCTCCCCTCATGCAGGACGTGTTCAACACCTTCTACAAGCCCCAGCCGACCATGCGTGACGAGGCGGACGTGGAACCTGCGCACCTCGCTAACCGTGAACTCGTGCAGCAACTCCTCGAGGAGCCGGCCACAGAGCAGACCCGTTCCTACACGATGCTGGACGAGACGATCTCCGCCTTGGCGGCACTTGAAGCCGCCAAGAAGATGGTCGAGGTCATCCAGAAGGACCAGCGCCTCAACCAGGCCATGCGGGACTTCAGCGACGCCGTACAGAACGGTGCGCCGCCCGGCAGCCCCGAGTATCGCCAGCAGGCCCTGGAGGCGGCCCAGAAGCTACGGCAGGCCATGCAGCAAGGTCAGAGCGTCGTCAACAAGGCGGCGCGCCAAGCGGCTCAACAAGCCACGCAGGCGGCCGAGCAGGCTCAGCAGGCGATGGCGTCGTGGGGCCTTGACCCAGGGCAGATGCACCGGATCCCGGTCGGCGATCGCCTGCAGTTCGCCGCGCAGCTCTCGACCGAGCGGTTCCGCAGGATGGCGGAGCTCATCGGCCGGATGCGAAACCTTGGGCGGGCCCAGCAACGCCAGAAGCTGCGCCGGCATGCGGACGAACTCCACTCGGTCACCATGGGGAGTGACCTGGAGCACGTTCTGCCTACGGAACTCGCGGCGCTGGGGCACCCGCTCCGCCGCCTCGACTTCGGGCGGCGCTACCTCGAACGTGGGCTGCTCGAGTACGAACTCCGGCCGCGGCCGAAGAACGCCAAGGGGCCAATCATCTGTCTCATCGACGCGTCCGGGTCTATGGGCGGGGAGAAGATCGACTGGGCCGCGGCCGTCGGCCTGGCACTCCTCGACATCGCCCGAAGCCAGAAGCGCGACTTCGCGGCGGCGTACTTCCGGGGGCCGGGATCCGAGCTTCAGACCTTCCGGTTCCTGCACAAGGAGCCCTATGACCCGCGCGACATCCTGGCGTTTGCGACCGTAGGCGCGGACGGTGGCACGGACTTCGAGCAGCCACTCGGCTGGGCTCTCGACGTACAGGCCGAGGCCGCGTTCAAGTCCGCCGACATCGTGATGGTGACAGACGGGGAGTGCGCCGTCTCCGACGAGTTCTACCAGCGTCTGATGGCCGCCAAGGCCGCTAAGGCGATCCGGATCATGTCGATCCTGCTGGACGGGACCCCGGCCGAGCTTGACCGCTGGTCCGATCGCGTATGGGCGATCGTGGGGCCGGACGACCAGGCGGCTACCGAGGTGTTTGCGGACCTGTGAAAGCAGACTGCCCGGCGCTAGCGCCGGGCGCCGTTCAGGGCAGGGGGAGGGGTGCTCGGCACCTCCTGACCTCTTCCTGCCTTGAACCGTGCCCGGCGCGGCGCCTGAGGTGAGCGGTCGCTGGTGGGAAAGGCAGTCTGGAACTTCGGCCCGGGGGAGGGGAGAGAGGCGTGCGCAAGGAGCACGACTGCGAGGCGTGCCGTCTACGGGCGGCGGGTCTTAGCGAGGGCGCCACGCTTGCCACTGTGGCTGAGCATGACCGGCAGGCCATCGCGCAGTTCGGATGGACCGCGCACCACATCGTTGACGGGCAGGTGCCCTCCGCGCATACGCACGGGCTCATGGAGCGGTTCGAGCACCTGGATGTTCAGGTTGTGTTGCCGGCAACGCCGGAAACCATTCAGGCGCTCCTCGCGCCGATCGCGGTGGCAGTAACCAGAGGGCGCCGGTTTGGGGCGGGCGACGAAGTACGCGGCGTGTTCAACGTGCCCCTGCGCTTCGTGGAGCGCCCTGAGGGGGGGCGTACGGTGCTCCGCGCTCTCTTCCCGGACCCGGAGGGGCGGTGGCCAGACGACCCCAACGTGGCCGCCGGCTACGAACTGCAGCTCGCCCTGCTGGAAGGCGAAGCCGCCGTGTCGCCTTAGTCCTCCAACGCAACTCGTGTTGTGCCTTCCGGCGTGGCGAAGCGCCAGGGTTCGCTCCGCCGCTTCGCGCCCCGGCGCCTCGCCTCACCGGAAGGCGCCGTCAGGCCTGCTCAGAGCGAGGAGGGATGGCCGTGGGCATGCTTGCGGTTCCAACGGACGTCGATACCGATCGCCTTGGGGCCTTGGTCTGGTACACCGTGCGAGACATCACGCGCCCCACCCGAGATGAGATCGCACGCGCCGTGGCCGCGACGAGGCTTCCGGGTGTCGTCGTTCCCAAGCCGATCGCCTCCAGCGACGCGCTGCGGCGTACCGTGCGCGACCTCGGCACCTTGCCCGAACGCACGGATGATGCGGGTCATATAATCCGGCTCCTCCTGCGAGAGGCGCCCCAAACCGACCGGGAGCGCCTCAGTTACCACCTCATCCGTGAGACGGGGGACAAGGCGCGGGTCGAGCTCCATTACGAGGAGGTGGGAGAACTCCACCTCCACAAGCCGACGGCTAGCCTGAGCGTGGCGGCCTACGGCGGCATCACGGACGCCGAGGAGCGGCGCGTGCTTGATCGGGCCTCCTCGACCTTCGACTTCAACCGGGAGCACTACAACTCCCAGATGGTGCGCGACATCGTTGGGAAGGCGCTCCAGACGGCGGACCCGGTCACGGTGCGTCCGTCCGGTGGCGTGTTCTTCATCGGCCGCGAGCACGCGACCACCGTTCAGGCCGCCGCGCTGTTCGTGTGCTCCTTCGGCGGCGAGAGCCGGCTGTACAGCGTGCCGGTGCTCGACGACTCGGACTCCCGGACCATGATCGGGGACTCCCTCGAGGCACAGGTCGAGACCGAAGCCAGCCGCGTGATCGAAAGTCTGCGAGAGCTCTTGGCGTCCGGGCGGGCGAGCGAGGTGGCGACGGAAGCATCGCTTCGGTCACTTCGTGGCCTCGCTGAACTCACGGAGCGATATGAGGGGCTGCTTCAGACGCGGATCGACGGCGCCCGGGCCGCGCTCGAGGCCGCTCAGGCTCAGGCTCGCAGTCTTCTGGAGATGGTGTAGGCAGCGGGGAGCAAGCGGTGACCGAATCGGGCCCCGCCGTCCTTCGCACCCGCAACGGTTCGCTCCGCCGCTTCGCGCCGTTGCGGGCGCGCTGGCCGGCGGGGCGTGTTCGTGTTGGTTAAGGTCCGGGAGGTGGAGGCGTGGCTCAGTTCGACTGGATGGCCAACGCACGGAAGCTGGCGGGCTTGCTCGAGTTCGATACGGGCGCCAACCGTGCGACCACCTTTCTGGGCGTGAACGGCTGGCCGCGCGAAGCCCTGCCGGCCAGCACCCGTGCGTACTCGAACTTTCGGGTCTACCTCATGGCTCGGGACTGGGAACAGGCAAAGTGGGCGAACGCTGCCAGCAATGCTCGCATCGAGTACCGGGCGGTCGCCGGGGGTGATCTGGAGGTTCACGTGGCCGATCAGGCTTTTTCGGCCGCCGCCGTCTGCCCGGCATACGTACAGCCGGATCGCTTCCACTCGGTCCTCTCACCGTACCAGGGCGTCGCGAACTATCTGTTCAGGAAGCTCATGCCGGGGGGCATGGGCCTTCTGGTCCTTCCTCTGGACGCCCTGGAGGAGGCCGGTACGTCGCTCGTGCGGTCGATCTTGGCACGCTTCGAGGTCCTCCACATGGGCCGCCTGGACATGGACAAGCACTACCCTACCGTCCCCATGGCCCTGGTGCTTCGGGCGCGGCCCCGCACGGCGAGTGTGAAGGCTCACGAGGCAAAGGCGCTCACTCTACTTCTGTCCGATCCCGGGCTTCCGGCGTTCACCCGGCAGACCGTAGTCCTACCTGCAGCGGCGTCGCTCGACGTCGAGCCGTTCGAGTCCACACGGGTGAACCCCGACGCGGCCCTGGCCGCGGCAAGGGCGTCGACGCTCTTCAACGAGGTCGCCAACGAAGCCGGGCGGCCAGGCGGCACGGACACGCCTCCCTTGCCGCTCCGCCTTGGCCACGTGGCGCTGCAACTTGCGACAGGCCGTCTCGACGGCGTCGTGGGCGACGGGGCTCACCGACACGTGGTCAAGGGGCGGGTTGTACGGCGCGCTGTCAGTGAGACCGAGAAGACCGAGGACGGGGAAGTCACGGTGACCCACGACGTCCTCGGTGTGGAGATCACGGCGTTGGGAGAGGGCGGCGAGGTGTTCGCTTTTGCGAGCGGGGAAGGAGGCGAAGGCGCGTGAGACTCCTGGCTGGCCGTGGCCAGCGGCTGGTGGAAGCCTTCGCCGACCGCTTCGCCGTCGTTGAAGATCCCGCCGTGGGGCGAAGCAAGCGCGGGTTTCAGACCATCCGGGTCGTCTCGGCGGTGGTCCCGAAGGTGGATGCGCCCTTCCTCGCGAGGGTTCTCAAGACGCCCGTGGATGTGGAGCTCCTGGCCCGGCGCCTGGACCCGCAGGGGCCGTTTTCCTTCGTGGGCAACGTCTCCGAGAGCCCGATGCGGGTCCGGGTGAAGCCGCTTGAGCAGAACCTCGTGCATATCGTCGGGGTAGCCGAAACCGCGTATGGCCAGGAGGAGGACAAGGCTCTAACGGTGCTCGTGCCGGATGGCGACGAGGCCGGTGCGTTCTTCCGGCGCGTGAGCCATGCCCGTGGCGTGCCGATGCTGCCGGAGTGGGCGCAAGAGGTACTGGCGGAGCTTCGGGCACAGGACCTCGTCCGTCCGTTCGTGACCTACGGTGATGTACGTGGCTACGACGTGCTTGCCAACACCGCAAAGCTCCTCGAGGTGGTTCGTGATCGCCTTCGCTACGGCCTCATCTCGATCCCAAGCGGGATGAGCGCTCCGGACGTCGACCTTTCAAGCCTGCACACCCTTGACGCCTACATGCTCACGTTCGGCAAGACCCTGGGTGAGCGGGTGCTGACCCAATCGCCCGCCCGTCATACTCCTGGAGATGCTGTGCAGCCGGCTGGTGTCCTGCGTCAGCTCTATCAGGCTCAGGCCGACGCCGCCGCGGCGGCCGTGAAGACGCTGGAGTCTGACAAGACGGCCTGGGTCGTCGGCGAGCAAGGTGTAGGGAAGACGACCATCGGTCTGGCTGCGGCCCGGCTCCAGATCGGCGAGCGTGGGCGGGTGCTGATTCACGCACCCAACCACCTCGTGCCTAAGTGGGCGCGCGAGGCGCGGGCCGTGCTCGGCAGCGTGACCGTGCGAACCGTCCGTACCTACAAGGACGCCCTGGCCGCGTTGCCCGACTTGAGGGGGCGGCCGCGCGGGACGGAGGTATGGATTCTCCCGCGCGACAGCGCCAAGCTCGGCTACCTGTGGCGGCCGGTGGCCGTCCGCCACGTCTCTCGCTCGGGTCCGAATCAAGGGCGCTTCAGCCACTGGTCTTGCCCTGCATGCGGTTCCCCGCTCGATCGGACCTTCAAGAAGAAGGACCGGCCGCCGGAACCCTTTCAGGAGCACGTGTTTCGCAGTCGAGGTCCGTCGAACGCCAAGTGTCCACGGTGCAAGGAGTCGCTCTGGGAGGCCGATCGCTCGGGGCCCAGGCGGGAGTCCCCGTCGCGCATCCTCCGCCGCCGTGTGTCTCCCGGAACCTTCGATGTGCTTCTGGCAGACGAGATCCACGAAGAGAAGGGGGACACGGGGCAAGGGCAGTCGCTCGGGCGGCTCTACGCGATCTCGAAGAAGGCTGTCTTTCTTACCGGCACGCTCCTCGGCGGCAAGAGCAGCGACCTCTACTACCACCTTGCGCGCACCAAGGCCGGGAAGATGCGTGCCGCCGGGTTCGAGTACCGCAATCCGGCGCCTTTCGTCCGGACGTACGGCGTCACGGAAAGGCGGGAACGCACAAGCAAGCTCGGCGCGACGACCAGCAATCTGGCGGAGCAGCCCGGTGTACACCCGGCCGTCTACGGCGACTGGCTCATGGGTAGCGCGCTCTTCCTCGGCCTCGAGGACCTCATGGCAGACCTGCCGGACTACCAGGAAGAGGTCGTCATGGTCCCCATGGACGAACAGCAGGAACGCATGGTGCAAGGAGTCACGGACAGCCTGCGTAGTCTGGCGGGCGCCGCCATGCACTCCGGATCCAAGGGCAGACTCGGCACCTACATCCAGGCGGCGCTCGCGTATCCCGACCACGTATGGGCGAACCAGGCCATCGTCGATGCCCAGGGGAACGTGCTTGCCGAGGCCCGCGGTGAATGGGATGCTAGCCGGGTGCTTCCCAAGGAGGCCCAGATTGTCGCGTACGCCCTCCGGGAGAAGGCGCGCGGCCGGCGTTCGCTGGTCTACTGCCAGTTCACGGGCAAGTACGACGTCAGCCGGCGCCTGCTTCGCCAGTTCGAGGACGTAGGGCTCAAGACGGCGATTCTCACTACGGACGTGCCGACAGAGGAGCGGGAGGCCTGGATCGCCCAGCGCGTGCGCGAGGGCGTGGACGTGCTCATCTGCCACCCACGCCTCGTGGCCACCGGCCTCGACCTCGTGGAGTTCCCGACCATCCTGTGGGCGCAGACGGGCTATAGCCTGTTCGAGGTGCGACAGGCTTCTCGGCGGTCGTGGCGCCTGGGACAGTCGGAGCCGGTTAAGGTCGTCTTTTTCGCCTACGAGGAGACGGCGCAGGAGACGTGCCTTCAGATTCTCGGGGACAAGCTCCTGGCCGCCCAGGCGGTGGAGGGCAGGTTCTCAGCCGAGGGCCTTCAGGCGCTCTCGAGCGGGCGCAACGCGGCGCTGCAGCTGGCGAACGCGCTCGTCTACGGACTCGAGGGCCTCAAGGAAGTCACCGAGGTCTGGAAGGCCGGTCAGCTCGTCGAGGCGGGTCCTGTGGTAAACCCGCTTGAGGTGCTGCCAAGCGAGCCTGCGACCGACGCGGATACGTACCAACCCAGCAGTTTGGTTGGCGCATTGGTTGGGACGGCGCCGGCTCAGGGCTCGGTCATGCCGTCGGCTCTCACGACGCTCGCGCTTCGGAAGCCCAGAAGGGCCAAGCGGGCGTCTGGACAGCAAGCGCTGTTCTGACTACCCGGGATGGTTACGTGGGAGGAGTGAAGTCATGCGCTCACCGACCCCGCTGGAGGCAAAGCTCCTCGCGCACATCAAGAAGTACGGAGGGCGGACGAACCCATTTCGGGTGCGAAACGTCGGCCGCCGGCACCTGGACGCCTGTATCGAGGCAGGATGGATCAAGGTCGAGGAGGGGCCGGGAGGGCGGTACGTCCTCACTGAATGCGGAGACGCCCTCGTACGGGGAACCGACGCCCGGCCGCCGTAGCAGGCGGCCCTTAGCTCGGGAGGCCCTCGCCCCGGAGGCGCCGCAAGGCGCGCTCGTAGTCGTCGAGGACGCCAAACATCAGGTACCACGGCTCGTAGCCTTGGACCAAGCCCATGTCCACGAGTGTTTGCAGCGTCGTTGCCAGGCTGACTCGGAAGTCCCGGCGCAGTCGTGTGATGAGGTGCGCGTGGTGCTCCCATGCGGCCCAACGCGCAATCGTTTGTTCGATGTTGGCAGTCTGCAGGGCCTGCGCGACGGAGTGGTGCGGCATGAGAAGGCCTGCCGCCCAGGAGTCTGCCTCGTGCTCCTCGAGGTCGGTCTGTTCAAGGTCGGCGGGATTGCACTCAAGGTGCAAAGCGTCGTGGCCCAGTTCATGCGCGAGTGTAAATCGCGCACGCTCTGGGCCCGTACTTCGCTCGACCAATATTCTTCGTTGGTACAGCACGCCCGTAGTGCAATCCGGGAGGCGGGCATCTGTTGGAAGAAACCCTTGAAATCTTGCGATTGCATAAATCGGACGCGGCACCTGGACGAGGTTGCTATCGTGGTCGGCGACGAACGTCATGTACTCGATAGAGTGTTTGTAGGCGTCGCGTCTGTACCAGCTGAGTTCAGGCACAGACAATTCACCCCTAATGGTTCGGTTATTCCGTTGTAGTTGTCGGGCCCTGTCGTGTCAAGTCGTCGGCGTACGCGACTATCTGTCGCAGTTGCTCCTCTGTCAGGTGACGCCCTCGGAAGGCAAGGCGAAGTCTGGTGGTATCGTCCTCTGCGACGCCGAGGAGCTCGGCGATGTCCAGGCCGAGAACCTTACAGAATTCGAGGAGCCGGCTGATGGTCGTGCCGGTGAGGCCGATCTCCAGTCGGTAGATGGTCTGCGGGGCGAGGTCGACCATCGGGGCCAGGTCCTCCACTGACAGCCCCATTTTGCCGCGCGCTCGCCTGAGGCGCTTGCCGATGGCTTCCCAGAGCCGCTTGTCGCGGATCCGGGACTCGTATCGCTTCTCGTCCAGGTCTTCGTTCATGTGGGGATTGTAGCACGCCGCCCTATTGACTGGGTTATTGACTCGGGTTAAAGTGGGGATGGCGAACCTTGCCAACGCGGTGACGCGGTGAGGGACCAACCCCATAGGGACTGTGCCTAGCGAGAAAGCCGTATGCCTGGTACCGAGAGGGGCGCCGGCGGGGCATCACGCCGGAGAACGCCTACTCGAAAAGGGTCCGCTGGGGCGGCGGAATCGGATAGGTGGACAGTTGCCAACAATGCCGGATCAGGAAAACCCGTAATGCGGGGGGCCGGCCATCCGCCCGGGGACGCTAACCGGTCGGAGCACGACACAGAACGTGCGCGTGAGGCGTCGACGAGACGGACGCGACACATCGGGCCCGCTTCGGCGGGGGGCTATGAGCCGGGGGGTAACCCCCGCGGAGCCAGCCTTCGGGCTGAACCGAGTGGCAGACGGGACGATGCGAGAACTGCGCGCGCCTGGAGGCGAGCGGGCCCGCTATCCGTCCAGATCGTGGTGACCGCCGGTCAACGGGATGTCACGCCCGGGTGAAATCCACGATGGACGATGGATAGCGCAGGCCTGCACCTGACCCGATGAACGGGCGCGAAGTAATCGCCGAGGCCATGAGCCGCTCGGTGAAACTACTCGATGAGGGTTCCTGGGGACCCGGCACGCGCTTCGGCGCGTGGCAACACCGGGGGGCTGGGAGAGCGGCGGGCTCCCAGCCAGGTTTGGGCTCGTGCCTCGTGCAAGTGCGCGGGGGCGATTTTGTTTTTCACCATAGTTGCCGCTTGGAGGTGGTCTGTCTGGACGCCAAGTTGATGGAGGTGACGGTAGCC
>JAJYVN010000069.1 GCA_021791995.1 Bacillota bacterium | reverse complement strand
CCGAACCACCCCCACTGCCACGCCAACCGCGGCCGATCTCCCGCCGCCGTCCCTTCCGTGCTCTACAGAACACCGAGATACACCAGAAGTCGCTGCACAACCACCGCTGCCTGGGCGCGCGTCGCCGTGCCATGCGGCACAAGCGTTGTCGCCGTCACCCCGCTGATGATGTTTTGCTGCACAGCAATCGCCATGTCGCTCGCGGCCCAACTCGCGATCTGGTCCGCATCGGAATACGGACTCAGAAGCCCCGGAATCTGCGACGCCGTAATGGTCGCGGCTTGGCCATCCGCGCTCATCGCACGAACCACCATCGCCGCCATCGCCTCACGGCTGATCGGCTGATTCGGGAGGAACATGTCCCCGGGATACCCATCCACGATTCCGGCCTTCGTCGCCGCTTCGACCGCACCGGCGAACCAGTCGGAGGAAGAGACGTCCTTGTAGCCGGTGTTCGTCGAGGTGCCGAGCGGTAAGCCCAAGGCACGGACGAGCATCGCCGCGAACTCGGCACGGGTCACGGAACCACTCGGGTCGAACGTCGTCGGCGTCACCCCGTCAAGGACGTGGTGGGCCGTCAGGATCTCAATCGCCGACTGCGCATAGTTGCCCTGGATGTCTGAGAAGGTCTGCGTGTCCTCCAACACCGCGTAGGTGCTCAGATGGTTCACATTCGCCGTCACCGTACCGGTCGCGAGGTTGAGCTGGCCCCCCATGTACGTCCAACTATTGGTCGTGGTATCCCAACGGTAGACACCCAGAAGATCCGCGTTGAATCCACTCACCGAACTGTTGTACGGAAGCGTCAACTGGACCTCCCCGGATCCGGTGGGTTCAATCTCCGTCGTCGTACCACTCGAATTGGTGGCATCGAGCGCAAAGTCCACCATGGCTCCTTCGATTGGATACCGCCCCTGTTGGGACAGAGACTCGTTCTGGTTGATCGCATCCTCGGTCACCGCCGACGTCTGACGGATCTCAAGGTTGATCGTCTCACCGGCCGCCAAGCTCTGGGCTGCCTGTTGCAGCATAGCCGGGGTCAGAAGGATCGAGCCGATCCCCGTCTCCACCGACACCGCACGATGCGCCGTAAGCAGAGCCTGCACCACACCAGAAGTCAACGGGACCTCGGCCACCTGGCCGGTGCCGAGCGCAATACCCGGAATGGACACCGTCAGGCCCTCGGTGCCTGTCAGCTTCGCCAGAGCCGAGCTCACACCACTGGTCGTGAGCGTCGCCACGGTGAGCGGACGGCCCACCCCATGGACCGAACCGAAACCGGTACTCAACGTGCCAATGGACACCCCCGAAGTACTCAGCGTACCCGTCGGCGTTGTCGTCGTGGGCGTCGGCGTCGGAGTTGGAACGGGCGTCGGTGGAGGTGGCGGGGTTGGTACGCTTAAGTAGACGTCAAAATACACCGCACCGTTCACTTCGGGACCATAGACCGCGGTACCAGTCGTCGGTACCGTGATCCCAGTCGGTAGACCGTAGACCGTCCCGTAGATGGTGTTGTAGACAACGCCGTAAACGTTGGTTGCTACGTAGACCATCGCCTTCACCGTATCGGTGAAGATGTTCTTACCACTTTGCTGCACGACCACCGTGATCCACGGATTCTGAAAGGCTTCGGTGGTCGGTTCCAGCGACACGTTGGCCTGTGTGTTCGACTGCAGAATGGATGCGGGGATGCTGCCACTGGATGAAGCGGCAGCGGCCGGAACACTGGAGCCCAAGGAACTGAGGATGCTGAAGAACAGCGCGACGATCAGAAGCAGTGCGCCGTTACCCAGCCGTATTCGATTCCGAAACGTTTGGCGCAATTGCAACACCCCCTTTCCGCGCCTGGATGGTTCGATTCGACATGGAAGGACATCCATATCGAGTCACGGGAAGAGTATACACCGAATCCGTGCCGGTTCCTGCAATTCGATGGGCCTTATTCCATCCCCACCCCCCTCACAACGGACCACAGTAGGCGTCGAGGCGCTCCTTCCTGTACAAGGCAAAGAGCAGCTCTTGAAAGGCGGGGCGTCCACCTGGTAGCTGCCCAACCGGGAGAGCTCCCGCACAACCCTCCCGCAACCACACGCCTCACACTCGCAGGGCAGTGCCTTTCGGGAACTTGGCGTGCCAGGCGATCAGCTCCGTGTCGGTCCACACATGGAGCGCACCGCCCTGTGCACACCGATGGCTCCGCGGGAATCCGGATCGATGGTGTGGGTTCTTCTTTCCGCTCTTGGCTTTGGACATCGCTCCACCTCCCGTTTCCAACGCTTGACGGCCCGACCTCACCCCTACGGTCGCCCCGCATCCTCCAGACGCCAATGCAGCTGCGGCGACTGACCGATCAGATGCTGAGCAAGATGGACAATGCGGCGCTGGTCTTGTTCCCGACGCAGCATGAAACGGACCCCACAGAGGGCGCGTTCCGCATCCACCCACGCCACAACGGAGGGGACATCGTAGGGCTCGTCGCTGGCGACAAAGCGCAGGATGCCGAACTGGCCAGCTGGGAGTTGCGCGACCAGTCCCGCACCCAGCCGCGAGATGTTACGGATGCCGACGGCAGTGGTCTTGCCGTCGGCATCCCACCGCCCACTGAGAAGCACGTCCACTCGGTTGGTTCGTCGCCGTTCCGATGCAGCCATAGGGACCCCTCCTGCCACGCCAAGTAGGGAGGAAGCCGGGTCCCCCTCAATACTCCTTACCATGCTCAAACAGGAACTCCGAGGCGCGATCCTGCCACGACTCCATCTGGGCAGGATCCTTGGCCGCCGCCACCTCGGGTGCCTCTGCCAAGAGATCCATCAGCATCTTGGACACCGTCGGCCCCACGGTACCAGCATCCAGCGCCTGGAGCCGGGAGAGCAGGACCTGGAACTCCGAGGGGGCCGGCTGCTCCACCTCCTTGAGGGCCGAGGTGTGCACGGCGATCTCCTTGCTCTTGCCGGTGGAACGATCCACCGCGGAGACGTGCAGAATGCCGTTGATGTCATAATCAAAGGAGACCAAGATCTCCTGTCCCCCACCACGGGGGAGCCCCTCCAACATGAACTCTCCCAAGAGGGTATTGCGGGAGGCCCGGGGGTCCTCCCCCTGATAGACCTCAATGCTGGCCTCGGTCTGGTCCTCGTGGGAAGTATAGAAGAACTCGGACTTGCTGACGGGGATGGGGGTGTTCCGCCGGATCAGCTGCGAGAAGAGGTCGCTCGTACGCATCCCGTTCCAATAGCCGAGGGCACGGATCCCGAGGCTGTGCGGCGTGATATCCACCAGGACGGCATCCACATCGAGTCCGGCCAAGGCCCCTGCCTGAGCCGCAGCCCCGAGTGCGACCGCCTGATCGGGGTGAATGTTTTGCCGGGGTTCCAGCCCCAATTCCTCGGAAACGAGATCCCGCACCGCCGGGATGCGGGTCGACCCACCCACCAGGAGCACCGCATCCAGCGCCCGCCGGTCGATGCCGCTCTCACGAAGGGCGCGGCGCACCGCATCCAGTGTGGAGTTCAGTAACGGTTCGATCCGACGCACAAACTCGGCCCGCGTAAGTTCCATCTCGATGTGCACGGGACGACCCTTGTGAACCCCCAGGAATTCCTCGCGAATCCCCACAAAGGGATGGTCGGAGAGGTGGATCTTCGCGGATTCGGCCGCACGGCTCAGCCGGGCCATCGCAATCCGGTCGTTCCGTAGCTCGACCTGCACGTCACGCCCCACGCTTTCGAGCATGGCCTCTACGATCAACTCGTCAAAGTCGTCGCCACCGAGTTGGCGATTGCCGTGGGAAGCCCGCACCTCGGTCATTCCTCCGCCGAGTTCGACGACTGAGACATCGAATGTACCGCCACCGAGGTCATAGACCACCGCGTTCTCCACCCCGGCTTTGCCCATACCATAGACCAACGCCGCGGCGGTGGGCTCGTGCAAGAGCCGGACGACCTCCAGGCCCGCCAGTTCGCCCGCGCGCATGGTGGCCTGCCGCTGGCGGTCCGCGAAGTAGGCGGGAATCGTGATGACCGCCCGCCGCACCGGCTGTCCGAGCTCCGCACTCGCGGCCTCGGCCAACCGGCGCAGAATGATGGAGGAGATCTCCTCCGGTGTATAGTCCTTATCTCCCAACTGCACCTGGTAACCGGGTTCGCCCATGTGCCGTTTGATGGAGCGCACCGTCCGTTCGGGAGCGGCGAGATACTGATTCCGTGCGGTGGTACCGACGATCAGCTCCCCATGCTCGTCCACACCCACAATCGACGGCAGAAGGGCCTGGCCCTCCACCGGCAGGATCAGCGGGGCGCCGTCCCGCACGATCGCAACCAGCGAGTTCGTCGTCCCGAGGTCAATACCGACAATCACATCATCCGTCACTCTGCGCTTCCTCCCTCGTTCTCCTCTGCTCCCACTAGGACATCCGCCACGCGCAGGATACGACCGTCCATGCGGTATCCCCGGCGTGCAACCCCCACCACGCGGCCCGCCATTCCTGGGGCCACGGTTCGGCCGATCGCCCGATGTGCCCTCGGATCAAAAAGGCTCCCCTCACCCGGCAAGGGGTCAATGCCCACGTCCGAAAGCGTGCGTCGCACTTGTGCCAGAATGCGGATGAGCATCTCCGCAAAGGCTCTCCGTTCCTCGGCCACTTCCTCGGCGGGGGCTCCGTTGGCCGCCTGGACCATCACCGCCTGCGCCTGCTCCACACTGTCGGCAACGGTGATCAGCGCCAATGCGAAGCGGTCGGTGCCCGTATCCGCCGGTACCAGGAGCTCCTGAAGTGTGCTCAGCTGCCGTGCAAACCCTTCTTGCACGCCTCGCTTGAGCTCGTCCATCTGACCATGCATCGCATCCCACCGAGCCTCCGTGCGCAGGGATTGCTTTCCAACTTTTCGTACCTCCGCCTGCACCTCCTCCAACGCCTTCAACACCTCAGGAGTCCGATCGGGCTGGGTCCAGGGCCATCGCATGGGCTTATTCCCTTCTCACTCCGCAATCTCACGCAGGTCTTCGGGAAAGGCAGTCCGACCGAGATCGGTCCCTTCCACGGCAATCGCCCAGAGATCCGAGAGGATCTCTTCCAATGCGGGCGGCTCCACTTGGATCTGAGCCAAATCACCTTCCAGGTCGGGCAGCACCGGACGGCGAAAGAGTATGGTCTCCGCCCGTGCCACGGGATCCCGCAGGGCCTCGTACGCCTCCCGCACCGCTTTGAACCCCTCCGGATCCCGTTCAGGGGAGTGCTCCCGGACGGCATTCCGATATGCGATGCGAACCGCTGTGTCATCCGCTCCGAGCGGCAGTCCCAGAACGGCAAACGGGTCCTGCTTCAGGCCCTGATTCGCTCGATGTTTGCGAGGCACTGCTGCACCTCCCTTTGCACCGCAGGATGCGCATCGCTTTCGTCTTGACGCAGCATCCGTTGATGCAGGCGATAGCACTTCTCCACGTTCGGGCAGCCCTTGACGCATTCCGGTAGCGGCAGTGCCGTCCCCGATCCGGTATCATAGGCTCGTTGGAGGAGTCGCCACGTCACGTAACAACCTTCACTGCATTCCACAAGCGGTGCCCGTGTCCGCAGTTGCCTACTCCAGCAGGAGGAAAACGCCATCCACCGCAGATAAAAGGCGTGGCTACCATCGCCACCCCACTGCACGTTGTGCCAATCATGACTATAGTCCACTCGCATGAAGAGGCGATACCCCGACTTCCAGGACTTGTTCATGAGGGAGAGGAACCCTCGAAGAACAAACGCGACCGTCGGCACGACCACTCCGGGAGCATCCCGGAAGGCAGCATCCCATTTACCGATGGGCAACTTCCCCCGCGCCCGGTTCCGAATGCGCTCCAACGCGGCGGCGCCCAGAATCGCCACAACCCGAAACGGGTCGTACTCCTCGGTTCCGGCTCTCTCTCGCAGCTGCCCCACGACCCGGTCGGCCCACTCAAGGTCATTCCGCAGAAGCGCCAGAAGGAGCATGCGCCCGCGGTCTTCCACCGCAGCCATCCGGAGCTCGGGGTCGTTGGGATCGACGCGCCAACGCTGCTCACTGGAATCTATCGCCTTCTCCCAATACCCAAGCCGGCGCCACAGGCCATCCAGCCGCGCCTTGGCCTCCAGGTGATCCGGCTGCGCCCGCAACACCGTCTCCAGAAGCCCGATCGCACGGTCGTCGAGGTCACGATGCACCGCATCCCATAGGCGGAAAAGCTGCATCAAGTCGTCGACGGAGGGGTCCGGCCATGCCGTTACGAGCTCCTCCGCATACACCAGTGCCTTTTCTTCACCCTCGTCCTTCCAAAGGTCCCGCAGGTGTCGGAGAAGAGCACACACGGCGCCCTGCGAATCCACCCCTTGGGTGCGGAGTGTACCGGCGCGCGCCTGGCGCAACACTCGCTCCCAGATCTCGATGCATTGTGCGGAACCTACCTCCTCGAGGAGGTAGGCGACGGGGTGCGCCATTGTATCCGCCCCGGCTGACAGCAGCGTGCGGATCCCTGGACCGATTTGTCCCATCTTCACATAGAGCGCACCGATTTGGACCAAGGCCGGATCGCGGAGTTCCGGAAGGGCACCGGTGCGCACGACTTCTTCCGCTGCTTGGGGGTCTTTCTGCCGCAGGGTATCCGCAAGCCGATGGGCCGCCACGACGCGTGAAAGGCGCGCCGTGCGCGCCTGGAACGGGCCGGTTACCACCAGGGTCTCGGCACCCCCCTGGGCCACCTGGGCCAAAGCGCGGTAATAGAGGAGGGTAGCATGCGCCCGTTCGGGGATCGAGGCGTCCGTAAGAGCTTCCTCGACGGCGATGCGCACCGTCTCCCACTCCGTGCGCGTCGCGGCCTCCATCGCTCGAAGCAAAGACACAAGCCACCCCGGAGCATCCGGCCCCACCTCCGGCCAGCGCCCCGCGCCCACCCCCGCGACGAGCGCCCCCCGCCAGTCCGACGGCGGCTCCCCGGCCATCGCACCAGCCAATGCCTCCGTCCGCCGATAGCGCTCAGAGTGGGGATCGAGCCGCACGGCTTGCCGAGACAGTGCCAAACCCTCTATCGCCTGCCCCAAGCGGAGGGCCCGCAAGGTAAGGTGGTAGATCGGACGCGGATCGTCGGGCACCAGTTGCGCTGCCTTCTGCAAGATCGCGCGGGCCTGCGCATGGTCTCGGGTCCCCATGGCCTGGCGCAGATAGGCCTCCGCCATGGCGCTCTGGATCCCTGGCCGCGTGCATTTCGCCCACTCCGCCAAAGCACCCACATAGTCCCCTTGGCGCAGGCAACGCAGACCATGTCGCCACCGGGTGGCATCACGTCCGTCGCTCGAAACCTCGAGCTCCTTCCGCTTTCGTTTCCGCGTCTCCCCCACCCCTTCTGGATTGTTGTCGATGGCCGTCGTCTGTGGTCGCTGTCCATCCTCCCCTATTTGGGTAGCCCACCGCAACTAGGTATCCCGTCCCTAAGGTATATACCGGGAGGAGAGGGCACCCTGTGCGTCCAATGAGATAAAAAGGGTTTCGTGGCATCGCAGCGTATTCTCCCGATCCCAGGCATCTTGGAGGCGATCACCATCCATCCGCAATCCATTCGTACCGCCGTCATCCCCGCTGCAGGCCTTGGAACGCGGTTTCTACCCGCCACGCGCGCGGTTCCTAAGGAGATGCTCCCTTTGGTGGACCGCCCGGTCATCGAGTACAGCGTGGAAGAAGCCGTCGAAGCAGGGATCGACGACTTTCTGATCGTCACCAATCGATTCAAGGCGTCGATTGAGGACCACTTCGACACCAAGCAGGAACTGGAGAAGGCTCTCTCGGACCGGGGCATGCCGCTCATCCCGTTCTCCCACATTCATCTGCACTACGTCCGCCAGCCACAGCCCCGAGGACTCGGCCATGCCGTCTCGCTCGCCGCAGCACACATACAGCAAAACCCCTTCGTGGTCCTGCTTCCCGACGACGTTCTCCCGGGCACAAGCGTTGGGTTCTCTTCCCATTGTCTGCGCGACATGATCCGGATTTACCAAGAGACCGGTCGGCCGGTGGTGGCGGTCCGGCCGGTCGAACCCGCCCTCGTCCGTTTGTATGGTGTGGTGGACGTCCGCCGTGGTCATAACTTCTGCCACGATGTGATCGACCTGGTGGAGAAACCCGCTCCGAGCGAAGCGCCGTCGAATTTGGCGATTCTCGGCCGGTACGTTTTACCGAGTGAGATCTTCGCGATCCTGGAGGCCGCGACCCCCGGCGCCGGAGGCGAGATTCAGCTCACGGACGCACTCCGCACGCTGAACCGCCAGATGCCGATTGTGGCCTACGAATGCCGTGACACCCTCTATGACGTCGGCAGTAAGCTCGGGTACCTCCAGGCCATGGTGGAACTGACCCTGCGGCGAGAGGATCTGGGACCACCCTTCCTCTCTTACCTGAGGGACCTGCTCGGGGTCGATGCACTGGAGCGCAGGGAGTAATTTCGCACAGGGGGGAACCGGTCGTGGTGCTCGCACGCTGGCGGCGCGAGCTCGCTGTATTGTTGGATGCAGCGACTGCGGTTTTCTCCTACTTTGTCCTGCTCAGTTGGCATGTGCACTTGGAGCGTGTTTCCCCCCAACTTGTGCTGGACTACATGATCCTCTTCCCCGTCATCATCCTCGTCTGGGGCATTCTCTCCCTGGTATGCCGACCGGATCGGCCCATGCGGCAGTCGGACCGCGTCCGGGACTTTCGTGAATCGTTCGCCGTGAACTTCCTCGGCGGCTTGACGGCCTTCGCCCTGGTCGAGGCGCTCCACGCCAACCACGTCAGCCGTCTTGCGCTCGGCCTGTTCCCCGTGCTCTCCCTGGTCCTGGTCACCGCGATCCGCCTTTTGGCGCAGGCGATCGTCGGTTCCATGCGGAGGCATGGCCTGGACACACGCCGCGCCCTGATCATCGGTCCGCCCGAGCGCGCCCTCCCTTACGCCCGCACACTCTGCTCTCAGCGCGAAACCGGCATCATTCCGGTCGGGGTGCTCCTCCCATCATGGGAGATCGCGCGCTCGCTTCTCGCCGCCACCGAGGAGGAATCCACTCTTGCGGAAGGGAGATCCCTCACCAAACAATCGGTGGCCATTCTCGGCGACTACAGCCAATTGCGCGAGGCCTTTCAATCCCACGTCATCGACCAGGTGATTCTTTTGACGCCGCTCGGCGAGCCGATGCTCCAAGAGATCGCCGTGGCAGCGGAAACCGAGGGCAAGGTCGTCCAACTTATTCTGGACGACTTCGGCACACGGCTCTTCCACAGAAGCGTCATCGGAAGATCCAACATCGTGCCCCTCACCCCGGAACGCGACGTCTTCCCCCATCAGATGAAACGCCTGATCGACATCGTGGGCGCATCGCTCGCCCTTGTGCTGCTTTCCCCGATCCTCCTGGTGATCGCGATCGCGATCAAGATTGACAGTCCGGAGGGACCCGTAATCTTCCGTCAAGAACGCGTGGGGCTCCACGGCCGCCGGTTTCCCTGCTACAAGTTCCGCAGCATGGTCCCCGATGCCGAGCGCTTGCGGGAGACGCTCTTGCATCGGAACGAGATGAATGGTCCGGTCTTCAAGATCCGCAACGATCCCCGCATCACGCGGGTTGGCCGGTTCCTGCGCCGCTTCTCTCTGGATGAGCTCCCCCAATTCGCCAACGTGCTCGTAGGACACATGAGTCTCGTCGGACCGCGGCCCCCTCTTCCGGAAGAGGTTCAGCGCTATCCTGAAGCGGCTTACCGTCGGCGCCTCTCGGTGCGTCCAGGCCTCACCTGCCTCTGGCAGGTCTCTGGACGCAATACCGTGGACTTCGACGAGTGGATGAAGCTCGATCTGCAGTATGTGGACCAGTGGTCGCTGGTCCTCGACCTCAAGATCCTTTTGCGCACCATCCCCACCCTGGTGCTCGGAACGGGGATGTAGTGGTTGCCGTCGCATGCCGTAGTGGGCGCGCCCGTAACCGGAGCGGCCGCCTTGATGATCGCTTCGGCAGGAAGAAAACCTACGGATGGAACATCTCAGACGGCATGAAACGCAAGCGCGTCCGCGCCGTGTCAACCCACGAGAAATGGTCACCGCAGGGCGCCTGGTGCACTCGTTCGGAATCGAACCCGGCAGAGGTCTTGGGCGAGGGGGCAATGCGATGATGGGAGTGGATACCCGGCACGGTCTCTGGAAAACGGTCGCAGTCGCAGCCACCTGTCTTGCGGTCAGCATTCTCGGCCCCTCCGCGCAGGCAATGGTCCCTCCCGCCCCTCCCCTTCCCTGCAGCACCCCTAGGCTGGAGGGCTCCCTGGGCGCAACGATCTGGGCATACCAGGAGGATTTGAGTAAGCAACAACAGTCGGGAGACACCGCAGCGGAGGCCGCCGACTGGTGCGCGCTGTTGCGCCTGCTGCAGGGGGCGACAGGCACAAACAACTGGACCGCCGATGCGCTCTATTGGAAGGGGCTCGGACACTACTGGCTGTCCAATGGCGAGTACACCGCCGCCGTTGGCGCATTCGACCAGGAGGCCGCTTACTGGTCGCTGGCCGGCGAACCCACCTGGGGGGATGCCGACGAGATCATCGCCAACTCCTACCGGTCCGTGCTGCAGGTCTACATGCAGGACAACGCCCCGGGGTCCATCGGGGTGCAGGGGATGTACGCGCCTTCCGCTGGAACATTGATCGGATACTACGTGCAGGGCGATTCCGCCGTCGGCAACTACCCAACTGCAGCACGGATATCGGCGGCCTACGACGGTCGGATGCCTGCAATCCTGCTGTACTACGTGGTGTGGGGACAGACGGTGCCGACCAGCTACATCACGGCGGCCAAGAGCATGAACGCCGCCCTGGAAATCGCGTTGCAACCGGAACAGGGGCTAGCCGAGGTGCTGAGCAGCAATGCGTATCTCCAACGCCTCGCCACGCAGTTGGCGTCTGCAGGACTCCCGGTGTTCCTGCGCTTCGCCAACGAAATGAACGGCAACTGGGTGCCGTGGGGCATGCTGCCGGTGCCGGGATCGGCCACCTTCCAGGCTCAAGCCCAGCAATACGTGGCCGCCTTCCGCGAGGTCGCCACGGTCATGCACAGCATGGCTCCCAATGTGGCGATGGTGTGGGCGCCCAATGACATCCCCACGACGGGCACCGAGGCGTACTGGCCTGGTTCCGCCTACGTGGACTGGGTGGGGGTGTCCGCGTATCTCGACTACTCGGTGCCGGGCAGCGTAGGCGCCGACGCCAGGCAGAGCCTTCTGGCGAACCTCTCTTGGATATACGACCACTATGCGTCCAAAAAGCCGATCATGATCGCCGAAGGTGGCATTGCCCACTACGACGACGTCGGGTCGCAGGACGTCACGTCATGGGGAATCGAGCAGATGAACGCCTTTCTGACTGGTCTGCCGCTACTGTATCCGGACATCAAGGCCGTCGTATGGTGGTCTGCAGACAAATCCGGGGTGTCCGACTACACCCTCTCCAACGATCCGAGCTTCCTGCACCAGTTTGTCGCCGACACTTCCTCGCCGTGGTATCTGTCTTCGATCGGGGCCTCCAGCCCTGTCCGCTCCACCCCGCTGGAGGGGGCCACCGTCCAGTCGACCGTCCAGATCGAGTCCTACGTTCACGACTGGCACCTCC
>JAJYVN010000068.1 GCA_021791995.1 Bacillota bacterium | reverse complement strand
CGCTTGCGTGTGATGTCCCCCCCGTAGCATTTGGCGAGAACGTCCTTGCGCAGAGGGGGAATGTTCTCCCGCGCGATGATCTTGCCACCGATCGCCGCCTGCAAGGCCACCTCAAACTGTTGACGCGGAATGAGGCTACGCAGGTGCGTAATCAGCCGCCGTCCACGAGCGACCGCCTGAGAGCGATGCACAATGCAGGAGAGCGCGTCCACAACATCCCCCGCAACCAGAACGTCCAGCTTAACCATATCGGCCGGCTCGTACTCAGAAAGCTCGTAGTCCAACGTGGCGTAACCACGGCTGCGTGACTTTAACTGGTCAAAGAAGTCAAACATGATCTCCGCTAGGGGGATCCGATACTCCAAGCGCACACGGGTCGGATCGAGGTACTCCATGGCCGTCTGCTCTCCACGGCGCTCCCGGCACAAGTCCAGCAAGGGACCGAGAAATTGCGTCGGGGTGAAGATCGACGCGGTCACAAGCGGCTCCGCGATCGTGGCGATGACGTCCCGGCCGGGGAGACGCGCGGGGTTATCGACCTCCACAACCTCCCCACTGGTGCGGGTCACCCGATACAGCACCGACGGTGCCGTGGCGATCAGTTCCAGGTGGTACTCCCGCTCCAGCCGCTCCTGGACCACCTCCATATGCAGAAGACCCAGAAACCCGCAGCGGAAGCCGAACCCCAGCGCGGCCGATGTCTCGGCCTCAAAGGAGAGTGCCGCATCGTTGAGCTGCAATTTCTCCAAGGCCTCGCGCAAGCGACCGAAGTCCCCTGAGTCAATGGGATACAGCCCGGCAAACACCATGGGCTTTGCGGGACGATATCCGCCCAGCACCTCTGCGGCCGGATGGTCCGACAAGGTTACCGTGTCACCCACCCGACAGTCAGCGACGTTGCGCATCGACGCGGCCATGTAACCGACCGAACCACAGGGCAACTCCGCCACAGCCGTTCGCGCGGGCGTAAACACCCCCAACTCCGTCACCTCGAAGGTCTTGCCCGTCGCCATCAGTTGGACCCGGTCTCCTGCGTGCAGAAGACCATCCACCACACGTACGTATGCCACGGCGCCCTTGTAACTATCAAAGGTCGAGTCAAAAACCAGGGCCCGTAGCGCGGCATCCGGATCACCCTTGGGAGCGGGGATACGTCGTACCACAGCATCCAGGAGTTCGTCGATCCCCCACCCCTCCTTGGCGGAGACGGCCAACACGTCCTTTGTGTCAAGACCGAGATCTCCCAGCTGCTCGCGAACGCGATCCACATCCGCGGAAGGCAGGTCAATCTTATTGATGACAGCAACGATCTCCAGATCGTGCTCTAGAGCCAGATAGAGATTGGCGAGGGTTTGCGCCTCAACGCCCTGAGTCGCATCCACAACGAGCACCGCCCCCTCACAAGCGGCCAGTGACCGAGACACCTCATAATGAAAGTCGACGTGGCCAGGGGTGTCGATGAGATTGAGGGTGTAATCGGAGCCGTCCTGCCCGCAGTAGTGGAGACGGACCGCCTGCGCCTTAATCGTGATGCCGCGCTCGCGCTCAATTGCCATCGAGTCAAGCACCTGGTGCGACATCTCGCGCGCGCTGAGTAGGCCCGTCCGCTCGATCAGACGATCGGCAAGCGTCGACTTCCCGTGGTCAATGTGGGCGATGATGGAGAAATTACGGATCCGGGCTCGCGGATCTTCCGTCACGCCAAAGCCTCCCGTTCCACAGAGCGGCACAGGCTGATTATAGGCGGATCGGGGTGGCATGGGCGAACGCAATCCGCAGATGGTGCAGGTACCACCGCCCCGATCCGCGAACGCGGAACGCATCCCAGGCGCATTCCACCATGGAAGTGGTGGCGGCAGCTCACTCCGGCTCCCAGCGCGACAGCGGGCGACAGCCGGTTGATTTCCTTAAAAGTGACGCCCCCAAGTGCATCGAGTGGACAGTGCCTAACGGGCCGATGCAGCCATCGGAACGCCACCCGCGCACTCCTTCACGATGGTCCCGAAGCGCTCAGGCCAGGGAAGACGGACGAGAGCACGCCTGCGGGCCGAGCGGGGTAGGCGGCCAAGAGGACGCTCACCAGATCAAACCACAGGCCAGACCGCAGGCGTGGGTCATCGACCGATAGGGAGGGCAGACTCGAATCGAGGAAGGCCTGCACGTACCGCATGGAAATCGGCCAGGCACCCGTTGCCATGTCGCTCGCCGCCGCACGCCCCGGAGCCACTGGAGCCAGTGTTGCCACCGCCGCCGGGCCCGGCGTACGAACGACGAGTGCACACGCCGTGAGAGCCAACGTCACATAGACCGACAGCAAAAGCCATGCCCGACGCATCCGGACACCCCCCTGGCACGACTATGCAGGTCCACCCTAGGCCAGACCCGTATCAGCGTAGTTCACTCGGAACAAACGCGTCGATCACACCGATCACCAGGGATGCGAGCAGAGCACCGAGAACGCTGACACTCATCGTGCTCACGAAGAACTGGGCACCGTAAATGACCGCCGCCCCCACCAGGAAACCGACCAGTCCGCGCCCATAGGGTGAAACCCTGCGCCCGAAGAGAAACTCCACCGCCCAGCCGAATAAGGCAATCACCGCCGCCGCGAGCATGGCATCCCAGAACCCCGTGATGTGGAAGCCTGGGAGCAGAAAGCCGAGAAAGAGGATTACCAGGGCAGCCACAATAAAGCGGACCAAAACACCAAGCACGTTCCCGCCATCCTTTCTTGCGCTCGGTTACCGTACGCTCTAACTTCTCCCGACGACTGTCGGCGCATACGGTGAGCAGTCCGGCGTTCGCTGAAGAACCCAAAAGCACGGAGAGCTACGGCAGGATGTCGTTCTTTTTCCATCTCCGCATGCGCTTGTCGTTGCTCCGGCGCTTATGCGCGGTATAATGACCCGGAAAGGGGTGATCCCCATGCGGTCCGAGCTCGTATGGAAGGTCGGTGGCGAACAGGGGTCCGGCATTGAGAAGCCCGGCGAGGTGTTCCTCACCGCCTGCAACCGGCTTGGATACTACACGTTCGGCTACCGCAACTTCATGTCCCGCATCAAGGGCGGGCACACCAACTATCAAGTGCGCATCTCACATCGTCCCGTGTCCGCCGTTGGCGATCACACGGACGTGCTGGTGATCGACGCCAAGGGTGCGCAGGAGTCCATCGACCGCAACCTGGCGGAAATGAGCGATGGTGGCGTGATCCTGGCTGACACAACGATGAAGGCCACGGTCCCGGAAGGGGCACGTGTTCAGTTGATGACAGTTCCTTTCCATGGCATCGCAGGGGAACTCGGCAGTGATCTGTACTGGAATATGGTCGCGATGGGCGCCACGAGTGCGGTGACCGGCCTGAACCTCGACGCCTTCCGGGAACTGGTGCAGAAGACATTTGGTCGGAAGGGCGAACAGATCGTCCAGACCAACTACGCTGCGTTGGAACGCGGGTATAACTACATTAAAGAGCACTACGCCGACGTACCGCATTTGCAGATCGCGCCGATTAGCCATCCGCAGGTGCGCCCCTCGCTCGAGGGGGACTATGCCGCTGCCTTTGGCGCGCTAGCGGGTGGCTGCCGCTTCCTCGCGGCCTATCCCATCACACCGGCCTCCATGATCATGGAATGGATGGCCCGAGAGGTCCCCAAGGTGGGTGGGGCCGTGGTCCAGGCGGAGGATGAAATGTCCGCAGTGCTCATGGCCATTGGTGCCAACTACGCCGGTGCGCGGGCGATGACTTCCACATCCGGCCCTGGCTTCAGCCTGATGCAGGAGGCCCTGGGTTTGGCTGGTCTGACGGAAACCCCACTCGTTATCGTCGATGTGCAGCGGGCGGGGCCAGCAACGGGGCTGCCCACCAAGCCAGAACAGGGCGACGTGAACGAGATGGTGTATGGCTCGCATGGAGAGATCCCCCGCGTGGTGATCGCCCCCGGAACGATCGAGGAGTGCTTCTACGACATGGCCGAGGCCTTCAACCTCGCGGATCGACACCAATGCCCGGTGATTGTCGCGATGGACCTGACGCTTGGTATGGGTAAGATGACGGTGGAAAACTTTGATTTGAGCCGCATCCGCATCGACCGCGGAAAGATTATGCGGAGCGAAGACATTCGCGCATTGACGGACGGCTTTCTGCGCTACCTCGATCAGCCGGATGGCATCTCGCCACGCGCCCTTCCAGGGACCAAGGGGGCAGCGCACCTGAGCTCGGCCGACGAGCACGACTGGGAAGGCAGGATCACCGAGGAGCAAGAGATCCGCACCAGAATTCATGACAAGCGACTGCGCAAGGTTGCGAGTGTGGACTTTCCGGGTATCACCTGGCACGGCGTACAGGATCCAAACCTTCTCCTGGTCGGCTTCGGATCCACAACGGGGCCCATGTGCGAGGCTGCAGAGCGACTCAACGCAGCGGGCGAAAGAGTCTCCGTCCTGCAGGTGCGTCGGCTGTGGCCGTTCCCAGCAGAAGAGGTTCAACCCGTCCTGGAACGTTGCCCCCACGTAGTCGTATGCGAGCACAACGCCACCGGCCAGCTTGCACACCTGATCCGCGCGGAGTGCGGCGGTCCGGAACTGCCGGGGTTGCGCAAGTATGACGGCGATCCGTTCCGCCCCGCAGAAATCGAGCGCGTCGGTAAGGAGGTCCTGAACAATGCCAGAGACAACAACACCCGTATCGCCTAAGGCGTTTGCGAGTGAGTGGCCTACCTGGTGCCCACGGTGCGGCGACTTCGGGGTCTTGAGTGCCCTGCAGAAGGCGGCAGCCCAGCTTGGTCTTTCGCCGGATGATGTCGTGGTCGTGTCGGGCATTGGCTGCTCCGGTAAGATCAACAGTTACTTCCGCTCCTACGGGCTGCACACGCTGCATGGACGGTCTGTACCCGTGGCCCAAGGCGTTAAGCTTGCCAATCCCCAGTTGACCGTCATCGCGGCCGGAGGGGACGGCGATGGATACGGGATCGGCGCGGGACATTTCATGCATGCCGTGCGGCGTAACGTCGATGTCACATACCTTGTGATGGACAACCAGGTATATGGCTTGACCAAGGGGCAAACGAGCCCAACCTCGCCGCAAGGCTTTCACAGCCCGACCACCCCGAATGGTTCCGCCGACAATCCCGTCCATCCGCTACGCGTCGCACTCGCTAACGGGTGCACCTGGATCGGTCAGGGATTCTCGGGTGATCCCAACAAACTCTCTGCCCTCATGGTGCAAGCCATCCAGCATCGAGGTTTCTCCCTGCTGAACGTCTTTAGCCCCTGCGTCACCTACCGTGCGACGATCGAGGAGAATGGCGAGAAACTCGATGTGTACCAATGGTTTAAAAACCACCTGTACAGCCTCGACGAATCATACAATCCGCATGATCGGGGCACCGCCTTTTCGTTGCTGCTCGAGCACAACGACCTGGTGACCGGTGTGATCTATGAGGATACGACGACGGCCCCGTACGACTCATTTCTTCCGGGATATACCACAACTCCCATGGCGGAGTTGGCCGTTCCGCTAGAGGAGGACTCCTTCGCCAAGATGGCAGCGCAGTTCCAATGAGCACCGCACTCCCAGGGGGACGCATCGTTGCCCCCTGGGAGCTACCGGACCCCAACCCCCTTGCGCAGCATGTACTGGTGAAAGATGATGTCGCCGACGGCGAAGGCCCCCCCCGATGTGAGTGCGCCACCAATGCCGAGCGGAACGCCGAGAAAGAGGCGCGCCGCAAGCCAGTACCCGATCACCGCGAGCGGAAAGTCTACCAGCACTGCCGCCTCGGTGCCCAAAAGCGGCAGCACACCTCGGTCAACGAACGCATAGCCCAGGATCGTGATCACCGCCGCGAGGAGCGGCGCGTGCGTCCAGCCCACACCGCTCACCATGGGCAGGATCAGTACGGCCAGGACGGCGGTGCCGATATACTTTATGACAACGGTCCCCCAGATCGACTGCAATACGTTCCCCCCATCCGTCCCTCGGGAGGAGGATCCGCGGATTGGTGCCAAACGATACGTTCTTTGATCGCTTGGCAGAGGATTACGACCGCATCTTCGCATCCGAACTGGGACGAACGGAGGAGCAGGTGGACTTTGCCGTTCGGGTGTTGGGCATCCACATCGGACAACGCGTACTCGACATCTGCTGTGGAACCGGCCGACATGCCCTAGCCCTGGCCAAGCGCGGGTATGTAGTCACCGCCGTGGATCGCTCCGCCGCCATGCTGGCGGTCGCCGGTCGCAAGGCAGAAGCGCAAGGCACACATGTGCAGTGGGTGGAAGCCGATGCCCGCCTGCTCCCGCCCCTTCCGCCATTCGCCGGAGCAACCTGCTTCTTCAACAGCTGGGGATACACCGCAGATCTCGTTCAGGACGGTATGATCCTAACGTCCGTCGCTAAGCGATTGCACCCCGGGAGCCGCCTCGTTCTGGATGTTCCCAACGAAACCTGGCTGCGCAACCGCCCACACGGAATCCACCGGGCGGTGGGCAACGGGATCGCGATCCGCGAAGAGCGGTCCTACGATGTGGTGGAACAGATGCTCCAAACCAACTGGACCATCATTCGACCGCATATGCCGCACCATCAGGCCGTGTTCCGCTGTCGGGTCTATTGTCTGGACCAAATCGAGTCCATGCTCACACGCGCAGGGCTCGTCCTGGATATGGCCTTCGGCGGGTTCCAGGGTGAGCCGCTCACAGCGCTCGGACCGCGCTGCATCGCCGTCGCCCGGCGCCCCATCTTGCCCTTTTGATTTCCGGGCTGGCCCCCGGGCCTTCCCCCTACTCCTGCATGTGCCGAGCGATGAAGCCGGCCGCCGCCTGTACCTGCTTTAGCTCCATCGGCCCAATCGACAGCCCCGGCTCCGTGGCGACAACCATGATCGTCCCCACCGGGTCACCCCCGACGATCACCGGTGCGATCACCGCTCCATAGAGTGGAACTCCATCCAGCACCTGATCGCTTTCGTCCTGTGTGGCGTGCACCGTCAACAGTTCCCGGTTCTCCATGGCCCGCAAGATGGGCTGTCCGACGCGTCGGCCCACGTAGGTGCGCTCGTTGCCCCCAGCGACCGATACCACTTGATCGCGATCCGTCATGATGACCAACCGGTCCGTCGCCTCATGGACAGAGGTGACGATGGACTGCGCGAACACGTGCATCTCGCCCAACGCAGAATACTTCTTCAGGATCACCTCGCCGTTTTTGTCAACGAAGATCTCCAGCGGATCACCATCCCGAATGTTCATGTCCCGGCGGATCTCGATCGGAATGACGATCCGCCCCAGATCGTCGATGCGGCGGACAATACCCGTCGCCTTCACCGGATTTCCCCCCCTATCGGTCAAACACGGTACCTGGCGGTAGTAATGGCCCGTCTGCGAACAACTATGCAAGATCTGTGGGGGGAACACTGGAGCGATCCACATCAAAACCATCTCGCCGACGCTCAACGGACTCGACCATGGTCACAGCTTCGGCTCCGGCGGTAACTCCTGGGTCAAGGTGGCAACATACAACCGAAGCAACTCGGCAATGACCTCATCCCGTTCCAAGCGGGACACCAACGTGCGCGCTCCACCATGTGCGGTGATGTAGGTGGGCTCCCCCGACAGAAGGAAGTGCGCCAACTGCATGATGGGGTCATATCCCTTTTCCTGCAACGCGCGATAGACTTGGAGCAGAATCTCCCGGTTTCCTAGATCCGAACCGTCGGATGGCGCCCGCCAAACCCGCGTTAATCCGGGGTCCCCGACAGGTGGTTCATCGGACACGACACCCACCTCCATCGGCAGGCCGATCCTTTGTATGGGACAGCGTTCGCGTTGATTCTACCAGTATCTCCTCGGAGTGACCAGGGTTCCGCTTCGCGCCTTCGCGCTCCGCAAGCGTCGGCATGCGAGACACGGTGTGATGCGGTGCAACGCGACAAACCGCCCCTCCTCGGCCCCATGCTCCTACGGTCCCTGCGATCGGTGAATGGACCGTAGGGCGGGCGGAGCTTCCCCGGTCAGATGCGCGCTGAACCACCTTAACAAGTCCTTGGGGATATGCGTGAACCTGCGCCCTACACTGACCCAAACGACCCGAGAAAAAAGGGGTGGAACGATGCCGGCCCGGGACCCGCGCCAAAGGGACAAATCGAGGACCCATCGGCTCTTGGTCGTGGGGAGCGCAGCCATCTGTGCGGTCTACGCTGCGGGATACGCTCGGACGGAACCGGTGGCCCACGAGATTGCAGCCACGGCGGCGGCCTTCGCCCGCCAGTCCGAGCACTCGAAGCCCCAGCCTTCGTCGTCCACCCCACCCACGGGCTCGACGAGCGCGTCGGTGCCGCCGACAGTATCCTCGCCTTCCGTATCACCATCGTCGTCTACTAGCACACCAGGGAAGAGTTCCTCCGGCAAAGCGGCCACTACGACATCGAGTGGCAAATTCAAGGACGGCTCATACACGGCAGTCGGCTATGGGATTCACGGCCCCGTTCAGGTCACACTGCAGATCCAGGGTGGCAAAATCGTCTCCGCGAATATCACGGGCTGCGGCACCACGTTCAGTTGCTCCGTGATCTCCGCCTTGTCGTCCGAGGTCGTGGCGCAGCAGGCGCCACCTGTCAGCTATGTCTCGGGAGCAACCGCCAGCTCCCTGGCATACTACCAGGCGGTCGTTCAAGCTCTGGCAAAGGCCGAGTAAGGAGGAATCGTATGGCATCCCGCCCGCGTCCCTCAACCGGGAAGCGACTGCGGTCCTTCTTACGCACGCCAAAAGGCACACTGCTGTGGGTGCTCTTAGCTTTGGGGTTCCTCGCTTCATTGGACACCAAACAGGAAACAGTCGTCGTTACACTGACCGCAGTGGGCACCGCGGTGCTCGTCGATCTGGGCTTCGAGGCAACGGTGCACGACCGATGGGCCTTCCCGAGCGGCGCGATCCTGACAGGCCTGATCATTGCCCTGGTATTGGCACCCACCACCGCCGTGCCTGTGACCATCCTCACCACAATGCTCGCCATCGTCCTGAAACACGTGGTGCGCACATCTTGGAGCAATGTGTTCAACCCGGCGGTGCTGGCCCTGATCATCACCGCACCTCTGTTCAAAACCGCGCAGAGTTGGTGGGGAACCATTCCGGACCTTCCGATCCTGGGTTTTCTCATCGTGCTCTGTGCCGGATACTACGTGGCGTCCAAGGTCAACAAATTGCCCCTGGCCGCCAGCTACCTCCTCACGAGCATCTCGGTCTTCACCGTCTCTGCCTTTGCGGGAGCCGCCACGCATGTCGTGCAGATCTTCCGGGCACCAGACATTAACTCCATGGTGTTCTTCGCCTGTTTCATGCTGGACGATCCACCCACCTCGCCCGCGTACCACCGCGACCAGATCTGGTTCGGAGCGCTCGCCGGAGCCATCGGCGCGGCGGTCTTTCTCCTGACCGGCGTTCAGTGGTATCTCATGGCCGGCTTACCGCTCGCCAATGCGTGTGAGTCCATCCGTCGCGTGATCGTTGCGCGTCGCAAGCGGAGCGCTCGAAGGCAGGTTGCGATGGAATGAGCGGAAAGCGGCAGGCAGCCGCCGAGCACGTATACTCGGCGGCGCCTTGATTGTGAGCAGCTACCGACCGCGGAAATCAGCGGCGGAGCCGGCAAGTTGACGCTCCGCCTGTTCGATCAAACGGCGCACGATGTGCCCCCCAACCGCACCACACTCCCGGGCGGGCATATCTCCCCAGTAACCGTCCTGCGGCGGAGTGATACCGATCTCCTGTGCGACCTCGTACTTCAACTGCTCCAGCGCCCGCTCCGCGCCTCGCACCATCGTACGACTCGACTGCTGACCTCGAGCCATCTTCCAGTCACCTCCTCCGGTCCGGTCCGGACTAGTATGGCGATCCAGAGAGTGGCTCATCCGCAACGCTACGACTTGCGCAAAAAAAGGGGGAGGCTCCTACCTCCCCCCGGTTTTGGGCTCAGTCGGGATCAATAAGCAGTACCTGAGGCGGCACTCGCCGCGGTAGCCGAGTTCGCAGAGGTCGCATCTGCTGCCGATGAGGCCATGCTGGCCTGCGACATGGACACAAGATAGTCAGAGTCCACCCAACCGGTCACGTTCACCTTGGTGTTGGGGTTGGTATAGGTGATCTCGCTCCAGCTCCCGTCGTTCATAATCACATTCACCTCAGTGCCGTGCAGCAAGACTCCCACGCGAATGCCGGTAAGACTCGGGCTGTCGCGAACGTTCAGAACGTCGGCCTCCACCACCGCCACAGGCAACGACGGAATCGCAGCACCATCCAATCCCTCGGCGGATGCGGTGGAAGCGCTGGTCGACGACGCGCTCGTCGCGCTGCCGCTCCCCATATTGGCAATGGCCACCTGCAGTTCCCCAACCTGTGTGTCAAGGCTGTTCACGCGACTCGCCAATTCTTGCGTGGTGACCGGCCCTTCCCCTTGGCTGAAGAGCTGCCCGCACCCGCTTACGGCTACCACCAAGGTGGCCGCCGCCAGGACAGCACCCCACCGTCCCCATCTCTTCATCCGCTGTCCCACCTCCCTTTCGAGGCCATCCCTATGAGATGGGACGGGGAGATAGTCCTAGCCCTGCCCTTTGCCCACAAACCGGACGCAGCCAACTCCATAGGCGGATTTTCCCGTCTCCGCAATTCGAATCGGTGTTGGGGGTTAGAGTCTCCGATCGTGGTGTAAATAGCGCGTGAGGCGAAATCCCGTCGGAGAGGGGCGACCCCGGGAACCACCAGTGAAGTGGTTGTCGAGGGTTGACGCAATCGGCCACCAACAGGTTTTCGGGCGAAGAGATTCACATAGCGCCAGGAGGGACCCATCGATGGCCGAGGACATCGGCATCGGACTGCTCAAGTCGCTGCGCAAGGCGGACCCGGAGCAGAGGAATGACTTCGTGCGCCACGCGGTGGAGCGCTTGGCGCAGTCGATCATGGAGGTCGAGGTGGACCAGGAGATTGGTGCCGACCGGTATGAGCGGGCACAGACGCGGACGAACCGTCGCAACGGTAGCCAGCCGCGGGACTGGGACACGACGGCGGGGACGGAGCACCTGCAGATTCCAAGACTGCGACAGGGGTCGTGCATGCGGGTGCTGCCGGAGCCCCGGCGTAGGGCCGATCGAGCCCTGGCCAACGTGGTAACCGAGGCGTACGTGGTGGGGGTCGGCACGCGCACGGTGGATACACTGATCCAGGCGATGGGCATGCGCGGCATGGACAAGAGTACGGTCTCCCGGCTGGCCGGGGTACTGGACGACGAGGTGCGGGCATTCCGCGAACACCCACGGCCCGTATGTGTGGCTGGACGCGACGTTTCCCAAGGTGCGCGAAGGTGGGCGCGTGGTCGGCATGGCCTTGATGATCGCCGTCGGGCTGACCGAAGACCGCCAACGCACCGTTCTGGGCGTGGAGTTGGGGTGCACCGAAGACGGGGAGCACGGGCGGTCCTCGTTGCGTTCGCTGCGTGCACGCGGGCTATCGGGCTCTGCATTACCCACATCTGTGTGGGGGACCGGAAGACGATAGGTATTGACATCGGGGGAGAGATCCAAAGGGGGTCTGGACAGGACCGTAGGGATCGAGTAAGGTAGGAGTATGGATGCACGGTTATGGGCTGGCCAAGAGTTCGCTACGATCGACGTGGGTGACGCGCGCCTG
>JAJYVN010000067.1 GCA_021791995.1 Bacillota bacterium | reverse complement strand
AACGCGTAGTGGAACGCCTGGTTGACTTTCATGCCTCACTCGCCGCCTGGAGCGCCTTCTCCGCCCGGTTGCGAGCCGACCGGCGGCCATACAGACGCGCGCACATGCGGATCCGCACATCCCTCATGTTTTGCGCCAGATCGTCCTTTACTTCTTCGGGGTCCACGACGACCACCCCTCGGCCCGTTGCGGCAAGAGCCGCCTCGATGTACTCCGAGCCGAACCGTGCCCATCGATCCCGATGCTCCACCACAATAGTGCCATCGTCCGGCGAGCGAAGAACGGCAAGAAGACCTTTCCGGTGCCCGTCGAGACCACTACCCACCTCGGCCATCACCTTCGCGACCCGCATGTTATTCTCTGTCGCAAACGCAGCTAGGCGGGCCAGAGGACACCCGCACGTACAACACCACACCCACTTCCTCCCGCTCGGAGGCTTCCACCAAAATCCCACTTCCAGGCAGTCTGGTATGCGATGCCGTTCTTTCAAGCCCAGTCCGCAAGCTTCATGGAGTTATTATATCACGTCGGCATATGTTGGATGATAAACAATTCGGCTATTGGCAACCCTCGCAGATCAAGTGCATCGTTGTGCTGTATTCGAAGCCCATTATCACCTCTTTGAAGTATGGAAAGGGGAAGCGTGGACGTTTCCCACGTGGATAGGAGGCCATGGTACAGCTACGAAGCTCCACACAGTGGTCAGCGAAGGCGGAAACGGATCCGCGAACCGGTCTTGGATGCCACCCCCCGACCTCCTGCATCAATGCCCGCCGGTTTTGGGGAACGCTACGTCTATGAATACGGAGCCACGGGAGTTTAGGATACGTGAGTACTCGGCCGCATGTGGTGATCGCGGGTGCAGGGTATGCCGGTTTAGCGGCGTTTTTAGCCCTACGCGGCCAAGTGGAGTCCGGCAGCCTCCAGGTCGAGATTGTCAACGCAGATGATCGGCACCTGCTCCTACCCGAACTTCCGCTCTTTCTGGCCGGCAAAAACGGCGAGGACCAGGTCCGACTCCACCTAAAGCGGATTCTCCCTAAGGACGTCCGCCTGATCGTCGCCCGGGTGGAGTCGATCGACGTTTCGGGGCCCGCCCTCGTCTGCCATGGCACCACAGGGCGGATCCCCTGCGATGGCCTGATCGTAACGTTGGGGTCGATTCCTTCCGACTTCGGCGTACCCGGAGTCAAGGAAAACTCCATCCCAATCGGCCGCTGGGATGACATCGCCGCTCTACGGCAACAGCTTCTGGAAGACTTGCACGGCAAAAGTGGGCGTAACGTGGCAGTGATCGGCGGCGGGTTCACCGGCGTCGAGATCGCCGCCGACCTCGCAGAACAGGCGCAGAGGGAACAGTCGCATCTGATCGTCACACTGATCGGCCCAGGGATCCTCCCATCGATGCCGGACGAAATGCAGCAGCGGGCAGCCGCCGGCCTGCGGCAGCTGGACGTCCGCTTCGTATCCGGGCGGGTGCGGGCTGTCGAGCCGGGTAAGGTCTGTCTGGCGTCCGGTCCCGTCGTCGAGGCGGAAACGATCGTGTGGGCAGCGGGGGTCCAGGCCAACCCAGTCCTCTCTCACTCCGGACTGCGGGTGAACCACCGTGGGCAAGTGACGGCCGATCCATTTTTGCGGATAGCACCGCGCGTCTTCGGTGCCGGGGACTGCGTCCAGGTCATCGATACCAAGACGCACCGCCCCATCGCACCGACCGCGCAAGCCGCATTACAGTCCGGACCGGCCGCGGGATGGAACCTCTTGCGGGACCTCCAGGGACAGGAACTCCTTCCCTTCCATCCGAAGGACCGAGGTTTTTTGGTGTCCCTCGGCCGGCACAACGCGACGGGAACCGTCTCCGGCCACAACGTGCAGGGAGGAGATGCGGCCGCGCTCAAGCGGGTGATCGAACTGTACCACGCCTTTCAGGTAGGAGGGCTTCACGCCCTCGCCCACCAACTGGTCCAGGCCGCCCACTAACCGATTGACGCTGGGATCCTGCCTTCGGTATAATCCGGACGGTCATTGAGGCGATGGAGTTCGCCTGAGGCACACAAAACCTCGAAACGCCATTTGGCTAATAACTCCTGGAGGGCTTTTGTTCTCCAGGAGTTTGTTTGTGTGGGAGGGGATGCCGTGAGGCTGGTGTTAGCCCAGGCGTGCGCCGTCCTGTTCGTGCTCGCCTTCGCGCCGCTCTACCGCGGCATTCTCGACCGCATCCAAGCACGTCTCTTCTTTCGCGTGGGCCCGCCGGTCGTCCAACCCTATCGCAACCTCCAAAAGTGGTTCGCCAAGGAGACACTGCGCAGTAACCGTACAACCTGGATTAGCGGTCTAGCACCCATCGTCTACTTCTGTGCGCCGATCATCGTAACCATGCTGATCCCAACCCTGACACGCAATCCGCTCCCCTTTGCGTTTATGGCGGACATGCTGGGGGGAGGGTTTATCCTCGGTGCGGGCGGCTTCTTCCTCTTACTGGCCGACCTGGACGCCAACAGTCCCTTCACCGCCCTGGGTGTAAGCCGCATCCGCCTGGTCGGCGTCTTTGCCGAACCGCTGATTACACTGATTGTGTTCGGCGCGGCAGCAGTCGGGAACTCCACCATTCCGTTCACCGTCAACGCCGCCCTTGCCTCTTCCCAGTGGGTCACCTCACCCACGCACTGGATGCTGCTCCTCGCATGGTTCCTCTTCTGGATCGCCGAGACCGGTCGCATCCCCGTAGACAATCCCACATCGACCTCCGAGCTCTCCTTGATCGATCCTGCACGCACCTTCGAGGCATCCGGACCGGACCTCGCCCTCTACGAGTGGGGCGGATGGATGAAGTTCATGGTGATCGGCCTGATCGGTGTCAATGTCCTCGGCACCCCATGGGGACTGGCCTCCACCGCGCAGCCAGTGCCACTGCTTTGGGCCATGGCGACGGATGCCATCAAGCTCGTGCTGGTGGGGACCGTGCTGGTGGCCACCGAGGCATCGTTCGCCAAGCTTCGACTCTTGCGCATCCCTGAGTTTCTAACCGCATCCTCCGTCGTGGCCCTATTGGCGGTGCTGCTCGCAACCACCAGGGTCTTCTAGGGCAGAAAGGGGAGTCCGGGAAGTGACGACGTTGGAGGCGATGGCGGCAGCGGCGGTCTTGGCGATCGCACTGCTCACGCTTTTGACCCGCAGTGCGCCGACAGCATGGCTCTTTTACGCATGCGCCGCAGTCCCTCAAGCGGTTCTCTGTGTCGCCCTCGGCGTGACCCGAGGTCTGCCCCTGTTGTTCGTAGACGCAGCGGCAATCTTAACCGTGAAGGGGCTCTTGGCCCCCGCGATTCTCCGCCGCGGTCTCCGTACCACGACCTTCGGCAACGCATCGCACTGGTCTCCCACAGTGCTGTTACTGGCACTTTCGGTGATCACGCTACTCAGCCTCGGCCTTGGTCCGCTTTTGGCACCCCACCACCCGGCCGCGGCGGCTATGGCAGTCGATGCCATGGTGGTTGCATTCGGTTCGGCTTCCGTTCGACCGGAACTGTGGTCGCAAGCCACTGGCATGCTCATCGGAGAAGCTGCGATTACGACGCTGATTCTGGTTCTCGCGGCCGGCCTGCCGCCGATCGCTGAAATCTTCGCCCTGGCCGAGGTGGTCTTTTTGGCCGTCACACTCTCCGCCATGGGACACCTCGCGATGCACGCGCATCGTGCAGTAGACGCCCGGGACCTGAGGAGGCTACGCGGGTGAGCATCGGCATCGGAACATTCATCCCCTGTGTCAGCCTGGCCGCGCTCCTCGCCACGCTCCTCACACGACGGTGGGAGACGATGCGGGGCATCGCCTGGGGCAGCGCGGTACTCCTCTGGCTAAGCTCCGCTCTGGCCGCGACCCACCACGTCCCCGGCTGGGACGCTCTTGCCCGTTGGTATGAACTGCTTGTCACCATCCTGGCGGGCTTGAGCATCCCGGTATCGCTGCAGTATCTGCACGGAAGACAGGTAAAGGGGGAAAGCAGCGCGGGCGATACGCGGCGATACCTCCTTTTGTATCACGGCTTTCTCGCCAGTCTTCTGGCTGTCGGCAGCCTCCCCAACTACTTTGGCATCTGGGCCGCGGTGGAAGCAACCACGCTGACAAGCGTCTTCCTTGTGGCCTTTTCTGGAACACACGCGGCAGTGGAGGCGGCATGGAAGTATGCGATGGTTGCCGGAATCGGCGGACTGGTCGCGCTCGCGGGTACCACGGCCGTGCTCGTCGGTACGGGTACACCGCTCAACGACTGGTCGCTCGGACTCGGCGTGGACACAGGCGTAACCCTCGCCATGCGCTCACTGGTGCAGCTCGGTCTCGTGCTGGCAGTCGTTGGTTTTGGCAGCAAGGCGGGGCTCGTGCCGTTCCACACCTGGTTACCCGATGCGCACAGCCAGGGGCCTCCACCCGTTTCCGCAACACTCTCCGCACTCAAACTGGTCGGAGGGATCTATGCGCTCCTGCGGCTCGTCGCCCTCAGCCGATCCGTGGTGGGTGTGGCGTGGCCACACACTTTGCTCATCCTCACCGGAATACTCTCCCTTGCCGTCGCCGCGTTTGCGCTTCCGGGCCAACGCGACCTAAAACGTATGTTTGCATACTCCAGTATCGAACACATGGGCGTGATCGCACTCGGTGCGGGATTCGGCGGCATCGGCCTCTTGGGAGCATTGCTTCACATGTGGACCCACGCCTTCAGCAAGACGACGCTGTTTTACGGTGCAGGTAATGTCCAAGAGCAATACCATGCCACCGCCACCCCCGAGGTGCGCGGTATCCTCGCCACGATGCCCATGACGGGATCGGCCCTTGCGGCTGGATCACTCGCGATCGTTGGTCTACCGCCCTTCGGCGTCTTCTGGAGTGAGTGGCTCGTACTGTTGGGCGGCGTAGAATCCGGTCACCTGATCTGGGTAGCCATCGCCACCGCCCTTTTGGTCGCCATCGTCATCGGCTTTGCACTGCGCCTGCCACCGCTACTCTTAGGGAACGGTTGGGGCCGAGAAACCGCCCGCAGGCTCTGGCCGCTCGGGATTGCGCTCGCGGGCGCCCTTGTAGTCGGCTTGGCCGTACCGGCGGCATTTCACGGCATCTGGATCCGGGCCGCGCAACTCGCCGCCGGAGGAGGTGTCGGATGAACCCGATGCGTCTACCGGAAGCAATCTTCGTTGGGCCATCCCAATTCGGTTCGGCCGTCGCGGACGCCGTCGGCAACGGCCGCCTTTTGCATCTTACGCACATACCGACCATACCGGGCAGGGAGGATCCCGCCGGCTTTGTGCTGGCGCTATGGGAAAGGGATGGCGTACCCCAGTGCATCGCGGCTCCCGGGCGCACCCCCACACGGCCCAGCCAGGCTGGTCTCCGGTCTGCCCCCCTCGAAGAGCAGCATCTGGAAGCCGAGGGGCTGCTGTGGGCCGAGCCACCGGTGTCGCACGCCGTTCTTGGCCAAGGCGTCTTCACGCTGCCCCTGGGACCAGTGCGGGGTGCCGTCGCAGAAGCGGCGGCGTGGCGCTTTGCGACCATGGGGGATGAGCTCCTACAACTCGAGATGCGCTTCGGATACAAGCGGCGCCACATGGAAGAACAGCTCTCCTCGGCCGATCCACGGGAGGCACCACGCATCGCCGAACGGATCACGGCGACATCCCCGGTTGCCCACGCTTGGGCCGCCTCCATTTGCTGGGAGGCGGCGCTCGGTATTCCCGTTTCCCCAGAGGCATCCATGGCGCGTGCCGTTATGGCCGAATTGGAGCGCATCTACAGCCACCTTGGCGACTTGGCCTCGCTTGCGGACTCCACCGGTCTACCGGCAGGAGCCGCGGAGCTGTGGGCCATGAAGGAGGAGGTCCTTCGACTCTGTCACCGCGCCACCGGTCACCGCTACCAGCGCGGCCGCATCGTCCTAGGTGGTTTGAACGCACCCCTCGAGTCGGTGGCCGATGGTCCTGTCCTTTTGCGGGCCGTGCAGGACCGGGTGCACCAGGTCATCCGACAGCTCGACCATTCCCCTTCCTTTCTCGACCGGCTCCACCGGACCGGTCGGCTACCCCCGGACACGGCCACGTGGTTGGCCCCGGTCGGCCCCGTTGGTCGAGCCTCCGGCCGTCCGTACGATGTTCGCTGGGATTTGCCCTACGTCCCGTATGGGACCGCCCTTGCCCCCGCACGGGCGGGGGAAACCGCTGGCGACGCCTGGGCCCGATACCGAGTGCGCGTGCAGGAGCTCGACGCCGCGACGGAGTGGCTTTTGCGCCACTGGAGCATTGCCTTCGAGGCGGACGCAGCACGTCCGCTTCGATCCGGACGGCCGGAGGATGGGCTCTGGCTCGGGCGCACGGAAGCACCCGGAGGAGAGCTCCTGTATCTTTTGCACCCAGGGCACTGGATGCGCGTTCGTCCACCGGCCTGTGTCCACTGGTTGGCCTTGCCGTATGCCCTAGCAGAGGGCCATGTACTCCAGGATGTCCCCATCGTGGATGCCAGTTTCGCGCTCTCTGTTGCCGCAATGGATCGCTGAGAGGAGGCGGCCCCGTTGCTCATTTCGCGTTGGATGCACGGCCTCTCTGCACCGCTCACGACCGCCTTCCCGTGGCGCACCGACGACCGAGTACTCCCCCCGGGGACACCGGTCCCGCAGGTGCTTCTTCCGCTGCCCGCAGGACCGCTGGCACGGTCCCTGGCGATCCGTCATATCGATGTCGGATCCTGTGGGGCACCGGAGAGCGAGATCCAGCTTTTAACCACACCGCCCTATGACGTCAGCCGTTTCGGTTTCTCCTTTACGCCGTCGCCTCGGCATGCCGATCTGTTGTTGGTGACCGGACAGCTGACCCCGGCTATGCAACCGGTGCTCGCCGAGACCTACCTGGCGATGCCGGAGCCCCGCCGAGTGGTTGCGCTGGGGGTCTGCGGCAGTGCGCAGTGTCCGCTCCGCAGGGCACCCTCCGCCGTGGAACAACTGCAACCAATCGTACCGGTTCATGTCTTCGTTCCGGGCTGCCCACCACCCCCTGCCGCGATCATCGCCGGCCTCTTCGCGGCCGTGGGACGCTGTGCGCCCGCAATCCACTGGGAGGAGGGTTCAGGCTGATGGCGGTGCTCTGCCTCATTCCTCTCGGCTTCGCGGCTCTGGCTGCGGTGATCGCATCCACGCGCGGTCTGGCCAGTCGACGCGCACACCAGGTGGCGGGGCTTTTGGTTCTCTCCGGTGCCGACTTGACCCTGTGGGCCTGGTGGTCGCTTGGAACACTGCATCCGAGCCACCTGACTGTGCCGCTCCCCTGGCCGTTCCCCACCGAGTACCTCAGCCTCTCCGGCCTGCGCGCAGGCGCTGCGCTTTTGGCCGGTCTCCTTTTCATCGGAGCTGGCCTGATCCGAGCTTGCCGGGTACCGAGCCGTCCTGGGCCGGTGCTCCTCTTGCATCTCCTCCTGCTCTCGGTGCTGTGGTTTCTGGCCTGCAGCACTCCGGTTGGCCTTTTGGCAGGGTGGGAAGCGGTATCCATCACGAGCTACCTGCTCTTACTGCGAGATCGTCCCCGCGTGCGGCGAGCCGCATGGGCGCTTCTGGCCCTGACGGAGGTCGGTAGCGGCCTTTTGCTGTTCGCGCTCGTGGTGTGGAGTGGGACGCACCCACTGGCCCCGACCTCTTCCTGGCCACTCGCCCTTGCGCTAATCGCCCTCTTCGCCTTCGGCGCCAAAGCGGGGCTCTTTCCACTCCAAATCTGGGTCCCCCTGGCCGAACCGGAGGCTACAGGCGATGTCGCCGGCCTCTTCTCGGGCCTTTTGACAGCGCTTGCCATGGTCGGCTACCTACGGGTGGTGCACTGGACAGCGCCCCACCTCTTTCCGCTGGGCATCGTCACCGCTGTGTTCGGCTTGGCGGGAGCCACCGGGGGCGCGCTCCTCGGCCTTTTGGACCGCGATCCGAAACGTGTCCTGGCCTACGGAACCATCGAGGCCGTGGGGCTTGCCTTTACCGCTCTGGGAATCGGGATGCTGCTGCAGGCCCGGGGCGCTGGATCCGCCGCCGAGATGGCCATCGCAGCAACCGTCATTCTCCTTCTGTCCCACGGAGGCGCAAAGTTCACACTCTTTACACTCGCGGGCTGGATCGAGGACCGAACGGGATTGCGGCGACTGGATCGGATGGGGGGCCTCTTCGGTCAAATGCGTGGAGCCAGCGGACCGCTCCTCCTTGCCAGTGTCACCCTAGCGGGACTACCACCCTTCGGTTCCTTCCTTGGAGAATGGCTGCTCTTGGAGGCCTGTCTCGTCCCAACGCCATCCCACCCAGCACTGCACATCTTCTTGGCCGTGGTGGCCGCGATCACCGCCATCGTGACGGCACTCGGCATGACCCTCTACCTGCGCTGGATCGGTTTCGGTTGGCTGGGCCGGCCGCACAGCCCCGCCGCTGCTGCCGCAGATCCGCGTGTTCCGACAGTTGGCCTCGTCGGTCTTTGGATCGGCACCCTCGTCGGCATCGGGGGTGGAATCGCCGCCGGATGGATCATCCCCTGGACCAGCCGGGTCACCGACTGGTTGGCAGCTGGCCAACCAGTGGTGGCTGCTACCTACCGCACACCAGCGGCCTACGCCCCCATCGTCGCCCTGGGCGCAGCCCTCTTTCGGGGCATCGCCGGGGGTAGCGGGAATGTCATCTTCGCGGCGGGAGGGTTCAATGTCAGCTCCCCTTGGGATCTGGCTGTGTTCGCCCTGCTGCTCGGCACCGCCGTCTTTCTGTTCACCCGTCGGCGGCGACCCACCCGCCTGGTGCGCCCGTGGGCCGGGGGCGAACCGCTGGATGACCCCCGATGGAGCTGGACCAGCGAAGCCCTGCCGCATCCCCTACGCCTTGCATTCGCCCGTGTCCTGGGTCTCGAGCGGGTTCGTGCGGCACACGTCGACCCCTCCGGCATCCGATACCGCACCAAGGTGTTGGTGCGGCTGGAGCACCATGTCTATCGGCCCCTTTTGCGACTTGCACATCGCACCTCCGGGACCGTCCGCAACGCGGTTCAGTCCGGCGATGTGACGCACTATGTGGGATACTTGGTTGCTTTCCTCGTGGTCGGGATGGCGGCCGTCCTCCTTTTGCACTAATCCAAGGAAAGGGGCTCCCCGGCACGCCCACCGGAAATCGCGCACGCTGCCCCTGGGGGCAGCGCACTCACTCCACCGCGTGGGATTCCTCTCCTCTGCCGCGACGGCGGTCCCACTCCCGCTCCAAGAGCATCAGCACACGCCGATACTGCTCATCCAAGCGAACTTGCTCATCCATGAGATTGACAGCGGTAAGCACCGCCACCTGGACCGCATCGAGGCTTGGGTAGTTGCGCGCAATCTCGCGCATCCGGCTGTCGACACGTTCGGCCAACTCTTGCATGTAGCTTGGTTTCGCCTCTCCGCGGAGCGTATATTCTTGCCCAAAGATGCGCACAGAGGCGCTCAGGGTATTCCGCTTCCGTGTCCCAGCCGAAAGCGCTTGGTCCTGCCGATTGTCCACCGCCATCACCGACCCCTCCGCTTGGGCCATCCATGGCCTTCCCTCCACCGTTCGGCCGACAACGCCAATTTCCTCTTCCGACACAACCGAAGCATGCGGCCGCCTGCACCCAACGGCGCGAGCGGCATGGTCGATCAGGGATCGTCTCGTTCAGACAACGCCACCCAGCGCTCGTACAGCGCATCCAGCAGGGAGCGGCACTCCTGGTACGCGTCGGCGACCCGCTGGGTCTCAGCGCGGTCCCCATACAGCTCCGGCTCGGACAGCCGACGCTTCAGATCATCCACTTCGGCTTCCCTCTCAGCGATCGCCTGCTCCAATGACTGCCGTTCGTTTTCGAGTCGCCGGTCCCGATGGACGCTTTGCCGAATGCGCGGGCGCGGCACAGGGCGGTCAACGTCCTGCGGAACCTCGCTTTTGTCCTCGCTGCGATAGCGCAGATAGGCAGCATAGGAGCCGGGAATATCCACCACCCGATCCTCCGCAAGCCACCAGATCCGCGTGCAGAGATGGTCCAGGAGGTACCGGTCATGGCTGACCACCACCAAGGTTCCGGTGAACGCAGCCAGCGATGCTTCGAGCGCTTCACGGCTTATGATATCCAGGTGATTGGTGGGTTCATCGCAGAGAAGCACATTCCCCTGCTCCAGCCCCAGAACACACAACAGCAAACGGCTCCGTTCCCCTCCCGAAAGGTCACCGACACGGCGGAACACCGCGTCCCCCCGGAAGAGGTAACGCCCCAAGAGGTTGCGCGCGGCGGGCGCCCCTAACTCCGGTGCCGCCTCCAAGATCGTATCCAGCACCGAGCGATCCGGGTCGATCCCCCCGATGTCCTGGCGAAGCCAAGACACCTCCACCCCGTGCCCCCAGCGCACCAGGCCACCGTCCGCCGGCTCAATGCCCAGAAGGACGCGCAGGAGCGTCGTCTTCCCCGAACCATTTCGACCGACCACTCCGATGCGCTCCCCTGCCCGCACCATGGCGCTCCATGGTGCAAACAGGACGTGTTGGCCGAACGACTTGGTCAACTGATCGATCCGCAGCACTTCGCGGCCGGAGGTGGACCGTGGAGCGAGGGAGAGGGCAGGCCCCCGCGCCGTTTGCGGAGCGTCCACGCGCTCCGCCTGCAGCCGCTCGAGCCGCTTCGCACGGCTCTTGGCCTGGCGCGCGCGATTGCCTGCGCGGTAGCGCGCAATGTAGTCCGCCAAGCGCTCCTCCTCCGCCATTCGAGCCGAGGCCTCTTCTTCCGCCCGCGCATTGCGCTCCTCACGCTGGTGCACATAGGCACTGTAATTGCCGCGATACGCCTCGATGCAGCCGTCCTCCAGCGCCAAGATCAGGTTGCAGACGCGATCCAAGAAGTATCGATCATGGCTCGCCAAGATAAGGCCACCACGCCAACGAGCCAAACGCTGCTCGAGCCACAGGGTGGCCTCCTCGTCCAGGTGGTTGGTGGGCTCATCGCACACGAGCAGATCCGGTTCTGCGAGCATGAGCCGTGCGAACGCCACGCGCATCGTCTGGCCGCCGGAGAGCTCGCCCACCGGTTGATCCCAGGTCTCGGGACCCAGCCCTAGTCCCGCTAACACAGCGGTAGCAACATGTTCTCGATCGTAGCCCCCCATCCGTTCGAAGCGCGCCTGTAACTCCCCATAACTCTCGAGCATCTCGGCCATTTCCGCACCCTGGGCCACATCAGTCATCGCACGCTCCAGGTCCTGCAGACGGGACGCGAGTGCATCGGTCTCGGCAAAGGCGCTCGCAACCTCCTGCCGCACGGTGCGCTCCGGCTCCAAGGCGGGGTGCTGCGAGAGGTATCCGAGGCGCAGGCCGCGGGCAAGGACCACATTCCCAGCGTCGGGCGCCTGCTTTCCTGCAAGAATCTCCATGAGTGTGCTCTTGCCGGCTCCGTTCGGACCAACGAGGCCCACCCGATCCCCCCAGGCCACCCGAAGGGAAACACCCGCCAGCACACGATGGGCACCAAAGGACTTCTCAAGCCCCGTCACCGTCAGAAGGGACACGCGCCGTTCCTCTCCTTCGATCCGTTGTGTTCCCAGCCGCTCGTGCCACAGGTCCTCCGCGCGTTCGGCTTCGCCCAACCCGTGCCCGACCGACCCACGCACCAACCGTGGTGTCAACTGCTGCCTGATTTGCATG
>JAJYVN010000066.1 GCA_021791995.1 Bacillota bacterium | reverse complement strand
ATCCATGACCTCGTCATTCTGCTGCCCACGTGCTACGCTCATTGATGGCCTCTCCCTGGCCTGACGGTGGATTGCCTTCTCCGGCTGTCGCCAAGCTAGGGAGAGGTCTTCAAGACTATATCTAGGGATTCCTGGTTCTTAACAATATCTTAACATTCTCCTCCACAAGTTTGGGATGCACCCGACTGCACGTCCCAGTGCTGCGCCTAGGATGGCGACCTGCTGCCGGGTGCTCAGAACCTCCGGCCCGGTGATGAAAGGACGTGCGCCCGCATAGCGCACGGGATCCATGAGCATCGTTGCGGCGGCATCTCCCAGATCGCGCGGATCCACCGGCACGCTCTGGGCGTCGGGAAACGGAACCCGCACGATGCCCTCCGCCCGAATACCGGGAGCCCAGCGCAGGGCGTTAGACATGAACGCCCCCGGGCGCAAAAAGCTCCAGGTTCGCGGTGAGGCAGAAATAGCCGCCTCTGTCTCGGTGTGTATGCGACCGATGTGTGTCTCCAGCGGCAACTCCACCGTGCCGGAGGACAGAAAGACCACGTGCTGCGCCTCACTGGCGAGCACCTGTTTCCAGAAGGTGGCCGTGCCCTCTGTGTGCACCAGAAACAGGGAAGAGACGCCGCGCAGTGCACGCGTTGCCGCGGCGGTGTCCGCCATGTCCCCGGCCACGAGCTCCACCCCCGCCGGAAACGCCTTCTTCTCGGGATGCCGGGAGTAGGCACGTACCGCTTGTCCTTCCGCGACCAAGCGTTCTACCACCGCGTACCCAACGTTGCCTGTCGCACCCGTCACCAAGATCATGGATTGTCCTCCCCCAGAGATCCGAATCCCACGCACAAGGGACGACCTTGCGCACCTTGGATCAGTGTAGTGCACGCGTCGTCGTGCGTTGCGTCGAGTCGCCCCCCGGACGCAAGTTTGATGGTTGGCAAATTGTGTGTGTGCAAGCGTCCAACGGCTCACCAGGGTACGATTCGGCCTGGGATCTGGTGTCCATAGGACGGCCGGGTGTGATGGCGGCAGCATCCTATAACGCCATCCATTTCGATGCTTTCGGATTCGTGCACGACATCCCCCTACGTGATCTGACACCAGTGGACACCGCAACCATGGGAAGGCGACTTGCGCCCGCTGGCAGGGACACGCACGGCCTGTGGTAACGACCACCACCTTCTCTCTCAACCGATGCGGTTGGCCGATCATGAGCAGCGGAGCGTGCTGGGCGGCCACACCCTATCCAGTATGTCCTGCGATCCTCGGATTGGCGATTTGGTGTGGCGAAAAAGAGGCAGCGTTCCCTTTCCGGAGCGCCAGGACATCAGCATGCCGCAAGCGGCTCTGTTTTGCGTACGCAGACCGAACGGACGTGTCTTGGGCTGCACCCGGCGAAGCGATGTTTGGATGTGACCACATCGATTGGTCTTGTCTACACCCCTATCCGCGTAAGGATGTACCCACAACGGGGCACCGGAGGGAAGGCCATTGGCGGATGCATCGTTTTTATTTGCGGGGGTGCTGACGGTAGCCGGCTTAGGTCTACTGTGGGCGGTTGTTCGGGGGATGGGCCTCGCGGCTCGCCCGGTTGGTACCAAGGCCATGGTGGAGGTTTCCCAAGCGATCCAAGAGGGTGCGCGTGCGTTTCTGCTTCGCTCCTACCGTACCGTTGCCGTCTTTGTCGCCATTCTGGCGGCGGGTATTGTGGTGGCGGACCGGCTGGGTCACCCAGGGTTGAGCCTCTCGACCGCCGTGGCCTTTGTATTCGGCGCTGCCTGTTCGTTGGGATCTGGCTATGCTGGCATGAGCGTTGCGGTCAAAGCCAACGTCCGGACCGCACAGGCTGCGCACACCGGACTCACGGCGGCGTTTCGCGTCGCGTTGGACGGTGGGTCTGTTGTTGGCTTCGCCGTCGCGGGAATGGGACTGGCCGGTATCGCGCTGGTGCTTTTTGCGTTTGGGCAGATTGATCGACCAACGACGCTTTTGGCGATCAACGGGTTTGCCTTGGGAGCCAGTTCGGTGGCTCTCTTCGCTCGTGTGGGCGGGGGCATCTTCACCAAGGGAGCGGATATCGGAGCGGACCTCGTCGGAAAGGTCGAAGAAGGGATTCCTGAGGATGACCCACGCAATCCGGCCGTGATTGCGGATAACGTGGGGGACAACGTGGGGGACGTCGCCGGCATGGGCGCGGACCTCTTCGAGTCGTATGTCGGCTCCCTGGTGGCGGCAGTTGTGATCGGTGCTGCGGACGAGGGACTTGGGGCTAAGGGGCTGCTGCTGCCACTCTGCATGGCAGGCATTGGACTTTTGAGTTCCTTAGTGGGAGTCCTTTTCGTGCGTCTGGTTAAGAGTGCACCGGATAAGGGGTTGCGTCAGGCGACTCTCTGGACCGTACTCATGTCCGCGGCGGGCGCGTGGTTTCTGACGGCAGCGCTCTACCACACACCACGCCTGTTTGGTTCGGTGGCCTCCGGACTCGTGATTGCGCTTCTGATTGGAGCGCTGACGGAGCGGGCAACTGGCAGTGGCACGTCTCGTGTCCGAGGTCTCGCTGGGATGGCGACGACCGGTCCGGCCACGGCGGTGATCGAAGGGCTGGCCCTTGGGATGGGTTCGGTTGCGTTGCCCATGATGATCATTGCCCTTGGTACCCTGGCGGCCTATGGCTTTGGCGGACTGTATGGGATTGCCTTGGCTGCGGTTGGGATGATGTCCACAACGGCCATCACGCTCACGGTCGATGCATACGGACCCATTGCGGATAACGCGGGTGGCATCGCCGAGATGGCAGGTCTCGCTCCGGAGATTCGGCAGCGAACGGATCTGCTCGATGCCCTGGGCAATACTACCGCAGCGGTGGGCAAGGGGATCGCTATCGGGTCGGCTGCCCTGACGGCATTGGCGCTCTTTGCCGCCTACGCGGAGCGGGCCCACCTGCAGGTGGTGGACCTGTTGCACCCTGAGGTTACCGCCGGTCTGGTGGTGGGGGGATCTCTTCCCTTTCTCTTCTCCGCCTTCTCGCTGCGGGCTGTGGGGAAAGCTGCCCAGGAGATGGTAGGCGAGGTTCGCCGTCAGTTCCGCACCAAGAAGCTCCTTTCGGGCATCGACCGGCCCGACTATGCTCGCTGTGTGGACATCAGCACCAGGACGGCGCTACGCGAAATGCTGCTGCCCGGATCCCTGGCGGTGCTGTTGCCGCTCTTGGTGGGGCTCACATTGGGTCGTGATGCACTTGGGGGAATGCTGGCCGGTTCGCTCGCCTCGGGCGTTGCCCTCGCCATTCAGATGGCCAATTCGGGCGGGGCAATGGACAATGCGAAGAAACTGATCGAAAGCGGGCAGTACGGGGGCAGAGGGACTCCGGCGCATGCGGCGGCGGTGGTGGCCGACACGGTGGGGGATCCCCTGAAGGACACGGCGGGGCCTTCCCTTAATATCTTGCTGAAACTGATGAGCATCGTCGCGTTGGTGTTTGTGCCACTCTTTCGCTGAGTGTTCGATCAGCGAAGAGCGCCCGCATGGCAACCGAGAGACCTCCGGCGGTCGCATGCAACGGCGAGGATGGCCTTCGCGTACCCTCTTCCGTTGCATGACGCGACCGTGTGCAGGCGCAATTGGTGAAGGGCATCCGTTTGGTTGAAGACGTGGCATGATCGGTTGCGCACCTGCTTTGGAATTTTCGCTGGAGTCATCGTCTGCCCCGAGAGTCCTGGCCGGGATCTGTGATATACTGCACGCATGTTGAACAATTCGCATGATGTACCATCATCAGAGGAGTCAATCAAGGATCCTACTCCGGACGGTACGGGTGCGCTTGTCGTCGATTTGCTCGAGGCGTTGCGGGAGTTTCGCCGCACGTTACGGGCGCACATCGGCACGGTGCAGCGGACGGAGTGGGGCTCCCTGACCATCCACCAACTCGATGCGCTGGTGGCGTTGGACGAACGGAGCCTGACCATGGGCGAGTTGTGTGGCGAATTGGACATCACCGAGAGTGCGGCCACCGCGCTCTCGGACCGATTGGTCAGCAGGGGTCTCGTGGAACGCTGCGGTGATCCACGAGATCGTCGACTCGTTCGGCTCTGCCTGAGCCAGCAGGCGCGTGATTTGGCGAAGCGGTATCGCGAGACGTTGTATGGCCAGGCTCGGGCCGCACTATCCACGTTGGGGGCGGAGGAATTGACAGCACTGCGGCGTCTCTGCGATGCGCTTGAAAAGGTTAGGTCCCCGGACAGTTAATGTGTTGTGGAGCGTGCTATCGGTCGATCGGTCGCAAGATGCGAGGGGAGTATGACAGTTGGAAGAGAGTGTGAGCATCGGAACGCGGCGTGCGGCCCGGGCGGGGCGATTGGATGGGAGCCGCCCTGATCACTACAAATGGATCGCTTTGACCAATACGACGCTTGGTGTGCTTTTGGTGGCCATCAACGAGTCCATTTTGATTATCGCCCTCCCGGCGATCTTCCGCGGGATCCGTCTTAACCCGTTGGTCCCCAGCAATTCCTTCTATCTGCTATGGATCCTGTTGGGGTTCATGCTGGTGACGGCGGTGCTGGTGGTCACTCTGGGTCGCATCGGCGATATGTACGGTCGCGTGCGAATGTACAACTTGGGCTTTGTGATTTTCACGGTGTTCTCCGTCCTGTTATCCGTGAACTGGCTCCATGGAGCAGCCGGAGGCACGTTCATCATCGCCATGCGCATCGGCCAGGGCATTGGGGGATCCTTCCTCTTCGCCAATTCATCCGCGATTCTGACGGATGCTTTTCCACAGAATCAGCGCGGTTTGGCGCTCGGCATCAACAACATCGCCGGTATTGCCGGAGCCTTCATTGGTCTGGTGGTTGGCGGTCTCTTGGCGCCGATCGACTGGCGTCTCGTGTTCGTCGTGTCCGCGCCGTTTGGCGTGATCGGTACTCTGTGGGCCTATCTACAACTCCGCGACAATGGCGTCCGCACCCCCGCCCGCATCGATTGGTGGGGGAATGTTCTCTTTGCGGTTGGGCTCACGCTGCTGCTTGTCGGGATCACCTATGGCATCCAACCGTACGGAACCCACGCCATGGGCTGGACCAGCCCGAAGGTGCTCTCTGAAATCGGCGGTGGAGTGCTCCTGCTGATCATCTTCGGCATCGTTGAATCCAAGGTTGCCTCACCCATGTTTCAGATCGGTCTTTTTCGGATTCGAGCCTTCCTGGCCGGTAATGTGGCCTCCCTTCTTGCGGCGATTGGGCGCGGTGGTCTGATGTTCCTCTTCGTGATCTGGCTGCAGGGGATCTGGTTACCCCTGCATGGATACAGCTTCTCACAGACACCGCTGTGGGCTGGCATTTATATGCTGCCCATGACGGCCGGCTTTCTATTGGCCGGACCGCTCTCCGGAATCCTATCCGACCATTACGGCGCGCGGCCCTTTGCAACGACCGGCATGGTGGCTGCTGCGCTCACGTTTATCGGGTTCGACCTGCTGCCGATCAACTTCTCGTACTTACCCTTCGCGCTGTTGATGCTGGCCAACGGGTTGGCGATGGGCCTTTTCGCTTCGCCGAACCGGGCGGCCATCATGAATAGTCTTCCCCCGCATCAACGTGGGGTGGGCGCTGGGATGGCAGGTGTCTTTCAGAATGCTGCCATGGTGCTTTCGATGGGCATCTTCTTCAGCCTGATGATTTCCGGCATCGCCACCCGATTGCCGGATGCACTCTACCAAGGTCTTGTAGCCCAGCACGTACCGGTGGCGGTGGCCGCGCGGGTGTCGCACCTGCCGCCCATCACCAGCATGTTTGCGGCGCTACTCGGGTATGACCCGATGCAGAGCCTCCTCGGCTCCTCAGTGCTGGCGGCTCTCCCCGCACACTCTGCTGCAGTGCTCAGTGGACGCGCCTTCTTTCCAACGCTGTTGTCGGGTCCCTTCAGTTCCGGCTTGAATGTCGCGTTTACCTTCGGCGCGATCGCTTGTGCTCTAGCGGCCTTGGCTTCGCTCCTCCGTGGTGGGAAGTATGTGCATGGTGTCGGCACTGCCATGGTCGGAAGCATTGGGAACGGTTCCGCCCCTGCGCTGGCCGTGGCCGGTGCGGCGGTTGCGGGGTCCGTGGTGCCGACCGTCCGCCCGGATACGGGGTATGTGGCGAACGGGCGGGCGGCGGAGGGTTACGAGGGCAACAATGGAGGCCTGCGCATTACCGCGCCATCCTTTAACGGCAGCAGCGTACAAAGGGTTGCGGTGGCGCAAGAGGAGTCCGCGGGCGCGGGGGTGCGCGCGTACGCCTCACCAGAGATTGTTCCTCGTATGGATCCCGTGCCGATGCCGGGCGAGGCCTCGAGTCGTGTTGCTGTGGCTGAGGGCACACGAGGGGTCATCCATGGCAGGGTCGTGGACACTGCGGACCAGGCCATTGCTAGGGCTCTCCTCACGCTCGTGGCCAGTGATGGTACTCAGGCTGGTCGTACGGCCGCTGGGGAGGATGGTAGCTATTCCTTTGAATCACTGTCCCCAGGGGATTACACGTTGATCGTTACGGCGGCTGGTTATGCGCCCTTGGCAGAGGCGCTCGACATTCGTGGTGGGCAGGCGACGGCGCGGATCCTCTGCATGCTCAGTGCTGGACGGATCTCGGGACGCATACGCCTCGCTCGGACACATGCGCCGGTAGTCGGGGCGCGGATCAGCGTCGCCGAAGAATCGGGTCGGATTCTTGCCAGCACGAGTTCGGGTGAGGATGGCCGTTACGAGTTGCGTGGTCTCCACAACGGCGGTCACGTGCTCACCGTAGAGTCGGAGCACTACCGGCCGGTGACGAAGGCGGTGGTGTTACCGCTTGAGGCTGGCGCAGAGTTGGATGTTGAGTTGGCGGGTCGGGGATCGCTCGCAGGGGTGGTCCGAGCACCGTCCGGTGCGCCCTTGACGGAGATGATCGTGACCGTTACCGATGCGGAGGGACGTGTTGTCGCATCGGTGGCCACCGATGCGGCGGGGCACTATGCGGTATCGGAACTGGAGGAGGGGGAGTATACGGTCGTTGCTGCCGGATATCCCCCGCGTGCTCTGTCGGTGCCGGTGACCGCAGACCAGGTGGCGGACGCTGATGTTCGGATTGGCGAACACCGCAGCTAAGCGGTGCGGTGATGCACCGTTTTTCACGGGATGAGATCGGCCGGGGTGGGCCGCGGTTCGCCCCGGCCGATTGCTGTGTATGCGCCTTGGTCGGCTGCGGAATTTGTTCAGAGCGGCAAATCCCACAGCCGTGCCGCGTGGTGGACAACGGTGTGTCCATCGCTCTCTTGTGCGCCGTCAGCAAGGCTTGGGTCGATCGCCGCCCCCGGGAGGGCCTCGAAGCGGAGGGTGTAGGGAGGCGGAATGCGGAGCGGTTCTGCCATTTGCGCACGTCGTGCCGCAAGGGTAGCCGCTGCACGCTGTTCCGCGCATGATTGTGCGTGGGTCCGATGGCGAGCCGTGTTGATGCCAAGTCCCACCTTTGTGGTCACGGTAATGAGATCGGGGATCAGTGCCAGGGCCTCGGCCACAGCCTTGTCGTCGCCACTCAAATAGACGGCGGGTATGCCGCGTTCACCAGCCATGGCAGCCCGGCAGCCGAACTCGCCCACCGGTCGGTCATTGAGGTGGCACGCGGCGATCGTGCGGCTGTTGTACGTGTGGCAAAGGGGTGCGTTTTCTGTGCCCGCCATGGCGTGCTGACCGATGAAGTAGAGGGCGGAGACGCCGTCGGAGAGGTGCTCGCGCAACGGGCTGCTGTTGGGCAGAAAGGTTGCACGCGGATGGAGCAGTTCAGGCAAAAGGCCTCGCGTGCCATGCCCATCCCACGCGAGAATCTCCGCATTTGCGTCTGTGTCGAGGATGCCTGCGACGACGGCGTTGACCTCGCCAGTGAGTAACCGCATCGCTGCCAGCTTGTCGGGCCCATCGCCCTCCCGCGTTTGGGACCAAGTACAGACCCCCGCTGGCCCTTCAAGGTCGGTTAAGAGAAAGTACCGCATCGTTCTGGCCGGACCATTCCTCTCCCTTTGACCTCTTGGCCCCGGCCGGCACGCCTCGCACCGCAAGATGTGCACATCCAGGGCACAACAGGTCGGACGCATCCCCCCGGTCGAGCGCCCCTGCCGCAGGAGTGTACCACTTGCAGGGAACGTTGGAGGAGTGGCTGGGCGGGACCGGTCGGACAGCGGTCCCGCCCCACGCCGCAGCCGACCAAGCCATGCACTACACGGCATTGTCCGATGCACGCTGGGCGTCATTCGTGCGATTCCTCTTGTCCTTGGAACATGTCATGCCGAGCGCGGAGCGGCACGTTCTGTCTCCTCGGGTGGGTGCAAATCGCGAAAGAAGAGGTAGTAGAGGATAAAGTTGGCGGTCATGAAGACGGCTGCGCCAACGAGTGGCGTGTCGAGAAAGGACTGCATCAATTCCCCTCCCAAAACGGGGCTGATCGTGGAGGTGAGTTGGGACGGAAGCATGCTGAAGGCGGCCATCCGACCACGCTGATCCGCTCTGGAAACCCCCATCACGAACGACTGGCGCAGCGGGATACTCACGGAATTAAAGGCCATGCGTAGCACGTACGCGAGACCGGCCAATGCGTAGGTTGGCGCTACCGCCATCGCGAGGAGCATCACGACCGATACGGCGCGTGTAATGGTTGTGGACCACACGGAGCCAAAGCGCTGCGCCAGACGGGCTGCACCAAGGTAGGGGAGGGCGGCGACCAGGTTGGTGATGGCATACAGGGTTCCAAGGGCGGCGGGGCCAACGCCAAAACGCGCATGGAACCAATAGGTGAGAAGGGGACCCAAAAAGCCAAACCCCAAACCGTTGAGCGCATTGGTCAGAGAGAGTCGGCCCAGAAAGCCGCCGGCTCGGAGGGAGGGCTCCGCTGCCGTGGGGGGCATAGCGGACGAGGCGGGTATGCGCTCTTCCCGCAGGGGGATCGTCACCGCAACCATCAGTACGGCGAGGGCGGCGCTGAGATAGAAGAGCCAACGATAGGCCGCGATCCAACTGAGGCCATCGGAATGCAGAAGGCGTGGCAGGGCTGCGACGAGGGATCCTCCCGCACCGGCGAGGACTCCCACGAAGGCGATGCGTGAAAAAACAGTGTTCCGCTGTTCCGCCGGAACGGCACTTGCCAAAAGCGGTTGTTCCGCCGGAAAGACCGGTCCCCAGGAACCACCACTGCCCGCGCCCCCTCCTCGACCGATGCCGCTGATACCGCTGACGAAGGCTATCCAGAGTGTGGCGGTGGAAATGGCGATGCCGATTGATCCGAAGACTGCCAGAACGCCAAGCACCATAAGCACGAGCTTACGGCCGACGCGATCACTCACGATGCCAACGACGGCTACCAGGGCCGCTGTTACCAGCGTACTGAGTGTCACCACCAGACCAATTCGGCCACTGCCATAGCCACTCTGTGTAAGGTAGAGGGGAAAGGCGACCGTTAAAAAGGCGGTCGCGAAACTGCGCAATCCCCTTCCGGCATACAGCCAGAAGACATTACGGGCTCCGACGCGATTTCGGAAAACTTCTCTCATCCGACAGCCGTCTCCGCCCAGGAGAACTGGCGATCATAGAGGCTCGCATACAGCCCGCCCAGAGCGAGTAGTTCAGAATGGGTTCCCTGTTCCACAAGCCGCCCCTGGTCCATCACAAGAATCAGGTCGGCGTTACGAATCGTCGAGAGGCGGTGGGCGATGATCAGGGATGTGCGCCCGCCGAGGAGTGTGGCAAGTGCGGACTGGATGTGGTCCTCACTACGACTGTCAATGTTGGCGGTTGCCTCATCGAGCACGAGAATGCGTGGGTCCGCAATCAGAGCGCGTGCAAAGGAGAGGAGTTGCCGCTGGCCCTGGGAGAGGCGAATGCCCCTCTCTCCGATGGTCGTCTCATACCCCTGTGGCAGTTGGAGGACGAACGTGTCGGCGCCTACCGCGCGCGCGGCTTCCTCGACCTCTGCGTCCGTCGCGTCCAGCCTGCCGTAACGGATGTTTTCCCGCACCGTTGAGGCAAAGACCACTGGCTCTTGAAGGACGACGGCGACTTGGCGGCGATAGCTCGCCAAGGTGACGGTGCGCAGGTCCACAGTATCTACCTCGATCGCTCCTTCGACCGGATCGTAAAAGCGCAAAAGAAGGGCTGCCGTTGTTGTCTTGCCAGCACCCGTTGGGCCGACCAGCGCCGCACGGGTGCCCGGCTGCAAGGCGAAATCCAGCCCGGAGATGGTGGGTTGATCGGAGTGGTAAGAGAAGCCGACACCGCGAAAGCGCACATGCCCTTGAATGGGGGCCATCTCCCGTGCACCTTCATGATCAATCACGTGCACCGGTGTGTCTAGAATCCCAAAGATCTTTTCAGCAGCTGCCATGGCCTGCTGCACCGTGTTGTATTGTGTCGTCAGATCCTGGATCGGCTGAAAGAACCGGGACAGGTAGCTGATAAAGGCCACGAGAACTCCGATCTCGAGCCGACCCTGGCTCACGATGTGGCCACCAAACCAGAGGATGATGACCGTCCCGATCGAACTAACGAGGCTCACGCTGGGGCCGAAGAGATTGGTCACTACTGCCGCGTTCATATTTGCCTGGACGTTGGCACGGTTCGTCTTCTCGAAGCGTGCTGCGTTCTCGCGCTCCCGCACGAAGGCTTGTGTTACGCGCATCCCGCTGAGGCTCTCCTCAAAGTTGGCGGTGAGTTCTCCGATACGCGTACGTACGTCCCGAAAGGCGCGGGCCGCCCGCCCCTGAAAGATGATGGTCAGCCCCGCTAAAAGGGGCAGGGTGACAAAGGACGCGAGTGCTAGCGCCGGTGCCATGATCAGCATGATGACGATAATGCCAGTCAGCGTTACAACGTCGCTGAGGATGCTGACGATGCCGGAGCTAACGAGGTTACTCAACGCGGTGATGTCATTCGTCGCGCGGCTGACCAGGACACCCACGGGGTGCTCATCGAAGAAGGTGAACTCCAACTGTTGGAACTTGGCGAAGAGGTCTCGCCGCAGGCCGTAGACGGCCCCGTTTCCGAGCCGGTTGACGTGAACGGTTTGGCGATTGCTGAGCAAGGCGGCGACGACGCGAGTGAGAAAGTATGCGGCGGCAGCCCAGAAGAGAGCGTGGAGATCCGAGCGGTCGATGCCACTGTCAATGGCGACCTTGAGCAGGTATGGACCGGTGATGGTCATCGCGGTTCCACCGATCGCCGCACCAAGTGCAATGAACAGATTCCCACGATACGGGCGGGTGTACGAAAGCAGGCGCATGAAGCGTCGGAGGTCGAATGGTGCCATATCCGCATCGGCTGCGCGTCGCATGCTTCCGAAGCCGCTGCCAAATGAGTTCATGCTGCACCCCCTGGTGCCAGTTGTAGCTCGTAGATCGTTCGATACAGGGGGGAGGACTCCAAAAGCTCCGCGTGGCTACCCACTGCCTCGACCCGACCCCGCTCCAGCACTACGATCCGGTTAGCACGGACCACCGATGCCAAGCGGTGGGCGATGATGAAGGTCGTGCGCCCTACCATTAGCTCCTCCAGGGCCGCGTTGATCAGGTGCTCATTCTCTGCGTCTACACTGGAGGTTGCGTCATCCAGGATCAGGATGCGTGGGTCGCAGACCAAAGCCCGAGCAATCGCCACACGCTGGCGCTGACCTCCGGAAAGGCCCGCGCCCCGCTCGCCGATGATCGTCTCATATCCGTTCGGCAGACTCTCGATGAATTCAGCAAT
>JAJYVN010000065.1 GCA_021791995.1 Bacillota bacterium | reverse complement strand
CGCAAACATGTCTGCCCCCGCACACGCAAGCATTCTGCCCCTGGCGACCAGCCGCCCTGTTCCCACATCGTCTACATCTCCGCTACCGCCGCCTTCCGCCTGCATCCCGGCATCGCCCGTGGCACCGAGGCTTGGCGCTTGGCGTACAACGACCGCACCTGCACCGAACGCAGCCACACCCGCAAGCGGAACGACTTCGGCCAACTCCGAAATCGCAGACGTGGGCGCCGTAACCGCACCGCCCACTACTTCTTTGCCGCCTACTGCCAGCACTTCGCCGCCTGGGTGCACCAGGCCGACTACCGCTTCGACACGGTCGTCGCCGAGGTGATCGAGCCCCACATGCCCGTTCTGCTCACGTTTCCACGCCATGCGGCCGCATGATCGGTTCTTGGTGGAAAGGGGGGATAGGACCCGCGCTGACGCCATTGCTCCTGGTCCAGTCGCTGGTGCTCCCAGGGCACCGGTATGCTGCCCTATGCCCTCTCCCGCCTGCGGGATTCCCTCGCAGCCGAACTCCCAGGAATGCTTGGCCAATATCAGCTTGCTACGCACCCATTTCACCGCTGGTTTCCGTTTGGGCTCGGAGACAACCCGGGCCTGAGGGTATCCGCTCCGCTGCCCGCGACTGCTTCCCGGCCGGCCGAAGGTCTCGCGATTCTCCTCACTGTCGGGCAGGTCCATGCACGTCCCGTCCAAGGCGACCACACGCCAGTGGCGGTATCAGGTGCCGTGGGTCTTAGGGCTCGCCATCGGCCGGGCCACCCTGTCGAATAGCTCGCGCAGCGCCTCTGCGCCCAACCGCTGGCAGGCGATGGTGATCCCCGCATCAGTGGGTACCTTCCAGTCGTCTGACCATGCCCGCAGGCCGCGCAAGCCTTCCACGACTTTCTGCATCACTTCGCGGTACGCCGACCCGCTCAACAGGGCCAGGGCGATCACAAAGTAGACCATCAACCGCGCTGGCAGGAGCCGACGGCGTTCCTCCTCGCGTTCACAGTGCTCCAGCACCTCGTCCACGATGTCGGCGGGATAGACACGGGCCAAGGCCCCCAGCGAGATGCGCTGAACGGTTGGTAGCGGCTGTCGCGGCTGCTTCTTGCTCATACCCATGTCCTACCACGGACAATATGGGATGTCCAGCGCTGCCACGACCGGCCTCAGGCTGATTCCAGCCCCGTCGCTCGTTTGCCGCCTTCCCTTGCCGTATATCGCCCCCAGGCTCCCTTAGGCTATCTAACTTAGTGGTATTGGATTCAGGGGTGAAGCGAAGAGCCCGATCTACAGGGCATAAGACCATCCGTGCAGCGCAGCATCCGAGACACCACCGCCGGATCGCGGCCCCGCACATCACTGCAACCACGATTTCAAACCTTAGGGGCCTGATGTGATCCGCACGATCATGGCTTCTAAAAGGGCCGCACCGGACCGCGACCGTCCGATCCGTCGACCACTGCGTGAGCCCGCAAGCGGGACGAAGACTTGCTCCGGTCGTTCGGGCGGGGCTGGGCCTGGCAACCATCGGCACAACTCAACCCAAGAGTCTCCGCAACTCCTCCTCGCCGATGACCGGGATACCGAAGTCGTGGGCTTGGGTCAGCTTATAGCCGGGGTTCTCCCCCGCCACCACAAAATCCGTACGAGGACTCACCGACGCCGTCACACGGCCACCAGCTGCCTCGATTGCGGCCGTTGCCGCCTGTCGACTCCATCCCGAAAGTGTACCGGTCAACACGAGGCGCTTCTCCGCCAGTGGTTGCCGGCCCTCCGCATCAGGCAAAGTCTTGTCGACGAGGGAAACACCGGCCTGGCGGAGACGTTCCACAAGGTTGCGGTTATCCGGATCCTCAAAGAAGGCGTGTACGGAAAGGGCAATCTTCCCTCCAATATCAGGAAGAGACTGCAATTCCTCCACGGAGGCCGCGGCTATCTGATCTATCGAGCCAAATCCTTTGGCCAGGATCTGCGCCGCCCGTTCACCAACCAGACGAATTCCAAGAGCGACAAGCAAGCGCCAGAGGGGGCGGGATCGGCTTTCATCGATGGCACGCACAAGATTGGCGGCCGATTTTGACGCAAACCGCTCCAGAGACGCCACCACCGGCAAGGTAAGGTTATAGAGATCTGCGGGATCGCTCACCAAGCCAGCCGTGAGCAGGGTCTGCACCGTTTGGATGCCCAGACCATCGATCGCCATTGCACCCCTGCTTCCCCAGTGCACAAGCGATCCGGCAACCTGGGCGGGGCAGGCGGAATTGGGACAGCGAACCGCCGCCTCTCCGGGAATGCGCACCACGGGGGTGCCACACACCGGACAATTTGACGGCATCACAAAAGGGGTGGTCTCGGGCGTGCGCTCCCCCGGAACCACCTCAGAAACCTCCGGAATAACCTCTCCCGCCTTCCGAACACGAACTGTGTCGCCCACACGCACATCCTTGGCCTGGACGTAGTCTGGGTTGTGGAGGCTGGCGCGGCTAATCGTGCTCCCCCCCAAACGGACCGGCCGGAGCACGGCCAGTGGAGTCAGGATCCCACTGCGACCCACGGAGACGAGGACGTCCAGGACACGGGTCTCGACAGTCTCGGATGGAAACTTATAGGCAATGGCCCACCGCGGGGCGTGCCCGGTCGCTCCAAGCCCCTGCTGCATCCCGATGGCATCCACCTTGACGACGAGCCCGTCGGTTGCGTAGTCGAGCGTCTCGCGCCGTTGCCGCCATGCTTCGCAGACACGGATCACCTCTTCCAGATCGTTGGCCCATACTGCATGGCTCTCTACGGGCAGTCCCAGGGAGCGCAGGTATTGCAACGCATCCCACTGATCCATTGGCTCTGGACCAGCGAGCACTTGATAGCAGAACAGGCGCAACCCACGACGGGCTGTGACGGAGGGATCGAGCTGTCGGAGGGAGCCCGCCGCCGCATTGCGCGGATTGGCAAACAACGGCTCTCCCATCGCCGCTCGAGAAGCGTTGAGGCGGTCGAATGCCGAGCGCGGCAAAAACACCTCCCCGCGCACAGTCAGCCGGGGCGGGAAGGGTGGATTGAGTTGCAGCGGGAGGCTTCGTACCGTCCGCAAACTCATCGTGACATCCTCGCCTGTCTGTCCGTCTCCACGGGTCGCTCCAAGCGTGAAAACCCCACCCTCGAAGGTCAGGGCAACGGACAATCCGTCGATCTTCAACTCGACGACGTAACGTAGCGGACCATCAACCTGGCGCCGCACCCTTCGTTCCCAAGCTCTGAGCTCCTCCGCCCCGAAGGCGTTTTCCAAGGATAGAAGCGGAGCGGTGTGATGCACCGGCGCAAAGCGGTCTGCCGGAAGTCCCGCAACGCGCTGCGTCGGCGAGTGGGGAGTCACAAGCTCGGGATACTGTTCCTCCAGCGCGCGCAACGCGCGCATCCACTCGTCGTACGTTGCGTCATCCACCGTCGGCTGGTCGAGGACATAGTAGCGGTGGTCGGCATCCTGAATGCGTCGGCGTAGCTCCTCCGCCCGTTCTGCTGGCGTGGTCTCTGCCATCGGCCCCACTCCTCCCGCTCCGAGGACGTTCAGGCGGTTCACGTCCGCCGTCCGGTTCAACGCAGCGGCGGGTTCAGCCGCTCGCTTTCTCGAGATTCGCGTATATCAATAGCAGCGCCCGGCGCCCCCCCTCAGCAAAGTCGACCGTCACCTCGCTCTTTTCCCCCTGCCCACGGGCAGAGACGACAACTCCTTCCCCCCACTTGTGGTGAAACACCCGATCGCCGGGCGCGAAATCCTCTACTGGCACGCTGCGACGGGTGACACCAGTTGGTTCCGTCGATCGGTGCCGGGGCAATCGCCACGCGTTGACAGGTGCCGGACGCTCTGCCGGAGTGCGCTCCACCACTGCCCTCCGATCAATTTCCTGCAGGAAACGCGAGGGAGTGGTAGGCTGACTCGGCCCTCCATACAAACTGCGTTCCAGCGCCCAGGTCAGAAATAAACGCTGCTTGGCTCGCGTCATGCCGACATAGCAAAGGCGCCGCTCCTCTTCCACCGCGTCCGGTCCTTGGAGCGAACGGCTGTGCGGAAAGAGGTGCTCCTCCAAGCCCACAAGGAATACAACGGGGAACTCGAGGCCTTTGGCCGCATGCAGCGTGAGTAGCACCGCTGCGTCTACGGTTCCCTCTCCCGGCACAAGATCCGCCTCTGAGACCAAGGCCGTCTGCTGCAGAAACGCGGCGATCCCCGCCATAGCAGTCCCCAGTTCCTGTCCTCGTTCCCGAGCAACCGAGACGAGCTCCTCCAGGTTCTCCAGGCGTGTCATGGCGTCCACGGAATCCTCGGAGCGGAGCGCCGCCAAGATTCCACTCTGATCAAGTACAGCACGGATGGCATCTGCCACCGAACGCGGCCCATCCTCCTCCGTGCCCTCAATGGTTGCACGCAACTGATCCAACATTTCGCCAAAGGCACTGAGGGTGGCCGCCGCACGGCCTGAAACAATCCCGCGCGCGTTGATTAGACACGAGTCCAACGACTCTCCCGTCTGGAACGCGTGCTCCTCCAGAGTCGCGATCGTCCCGTCCCCAATTCCGCGCCGTGGAATCGCCACCGCGCGACGAAACGCTTGCCAGTCGAGCGGGTTGACAAGCAAGCGGAGGTAGGACAGGACATCTTTAATTTCCTTCCGCTCATAGAAGCGGAGCCCGCCCACGACGCGATAGGGAATCGAGCGTCCCAAGAGCGCCTCCTCCACCGCGCGCGACTGGGCATGGGTGCGATACAGAACCGCGAAGTCACCCCAGCGTCGCCCCTCGGCGTGAAGTGTGGCCATCTCCGACGCCACAAAGGTTGCTTCATCGGCGGCACTCCGGGCTTGGTAGACAACCACCGGTTCCCCTCCACCGAGGGCCGTCCAGAGGCGCTTCGGATACCGCCGATCGTTATGGTCAATTAACCGAGCAGAGACATCCAGAATCGGTTGCGTGGACCGATAGTTTTGTTCCAGGCGTACCACCTGGCTTTGGGGGAAATCCTCCTCAAAACGCAAGATGTTGCCCTGGTCGGCACCGCGGAAGGCATAGATGCTCTGATCCTCGTCACCCACTGCAGTAAGGTTGTGGTGCGCATGGACCAGCGCCCGGAGCATCCGATATTGTGCCTGATTGGTGTCCTGATACTCATCGACCAAGACGTGATCGAAACGGTCGCGATAGCGGCGACCGACCTCGTTCGCCCTTTCCGTTATCCCCGACCCCTCCATGATCCGTGGTCCCCTTGGCCAATCCGGCTCGGGACCACCCAGACCCGCCTCCAGCAGGTGGACGCAGAAGACCAAGAGGTCGTCAAAATCCAGTGCATTATTCGCGGACAGCCGCTCTTGGTACCGGGCATACGCCTCCGCATAGCCCCGACTGAGCGGGTCCTTCGCCTCCGCTCGCTCGCGGGTCGGAGAACGCATTGCGTTTTTGGCACGACTGATCCGAGCCAGAACCGCCGGGCGCGGAAAATGCTCCTCGGCAAGGTTGAGGTCACGGGCCACCTCCCGAACGAGGGTCCGCTGATCGTCCGCATCCAGGATGGTGAAATCGCGAGTGAAGCCAAAAAGGTCGATTTCTCGGCGCAGGATGCGCGCGCACGTCGCATGAAACGTATGAACCCACATACCGCTTGCCACGGGTCCCAACAGGGCCTCGGTCCGCTCGGCCATCTCACGAGCCGCCTTGTTGGTAAAGGTAATGGCAAGGATACGGTCCGGACGGGTCCCTTGCGCAATGAGATGGGCCAACCGCTTGGTCAGCACCCTGGTTTTTCCGGAACCAGCACCAGCCAACACCAATAGCGGCCCTGGTGGAGCCGTCACGGCTCGGCGTTGCTCCGCATTGAGATCATCCAACAGAGGGTTGTTCGAAGCCAAACCGTTCGCCACCTTCACACGAGTTCAAAGGCACGTTCGCGTTGCGCACCCTGTGTGCCTGCTGCATGCGGTGGGATGAATCATTGTGGGAGGGAACTCAGCGCGGTCGAACTTACCCCCTGAGCCGTTTTGGGCACAGGAAGCCGAATGGCAAATTCAGCCCCCTCGTCCGTGCTGTGCACCGTGATGTCTCCGCCGTAACCTCGCACGATACTCTCGCCAACCGAGAGGCCGAGCCCGGTCCCTCCTACCTTCGTTGTGAAGAATGCATCGAAAATGCGCGACTGAATCTCCTCCGGGATCCCTGGCCCTTGGTCGCGAACACGAACACTCACGAAGCCATCACCCACGCACTCGATGCGCACGCACACTGATCCGGGCTCGGACATCGATTCGATCGCATTACGGACAATGTTCAATAGCACCTGTTCCACACGGTCTCGGTCCCCGACCACGAAGGGAAAGGATCCGCCCCCCTCCAGCACAAGCTCCACTCCGCGCTCTCCCGCCTTGTTCCGCATCAACTCCACAACCGACTCAGCCACCGCCGCAAAGTCACAGCGGCCGTCCAACTCCCGCGTCGGTCTTGCCAAAAGCAGCATGTCGCTTGTGATGTTCTCAAGGCGCTCCACCTCTTGGCGAATGATGCTCAGATAACGGCGTTGCACGTCGTCATGCGCTTGCCTCTCAAGGAGTTGGACAAAGCCATTGATGGCGGTGAGCGGATTGCGAATCTCATGTGCCGCACTGGCGGCCAGGTTGCCGAGCACGGTCAGATTCGCTCGCCGACGCACTTCGGCCGCACGCTCGCGGCCCGACTGCCGATCTCGCGCCAACACCACGGATCCGACCAGCGCACCCAACGAGTCGCGCAGCGCAAACGTGCGCACGACGAGGCTCACCCGACCGAGCGGCCCCTCGGCGAGTACCGTGCCGGCCTCCGGGAGTGGATCGCCCGCAAAGCACAGCATGGAAAGGGACATGCCCTCCACCGGCCCCTCGATGCCCAAGCGCAACAGGAGTCGTCGTGCCGCCGAGTTGACAGCATGGAGACGCCCCTCGGCATCGACGATAAACACAATTCTCCCAATCTGCTCCAGTACCACATCCAGGGCGCGGCCGCCCGCTCCCCACTCCATCGTACGATCGCCCCGGCGTACGGAGGTAAGGACCATCGCGAGGCGGATCCGATGCAAGTCCTGGTCGCTGAACGGGGTGTCCACCCCGCGTCCGAGGAGAAGAACATCGGATGAGGGAACGCCAACGGGCACGGCGAGGAGATGGACGAGACCTTCCCTCCGCAACCAATCAGCGAAGACGCCCTCCTCGGCATCCGTGCGGTCCGAAATGACTTGAGCCGACAGAATTGCACGCCACACAACACTTGTGCCGGACACCACCACTAACTCTGGGGGGGCGTTCGAGCCCCATGCCTCCACCAAACGAAGCACACCGTCGGATCCAAGTTTCAAGACCGCAATGCGGGCGGGAACGAGATTCCTGATAGAGTCCACAAGCACGCGGCGGGGATCGGGATGGTGGTGGAGAGTCTGCATCAGGCTATACAGCGTTTCTGTCGCATCAGCCATCGGTCCCGGCTCCCATGACATCGCACCCGGTGGCAGACCCGGTTGAATGCGTTGCCTCTTAGCTCGCACGGAACCGCCTTTGTGCGCACGCACGTTGGAAGCCCCCGCATCAGAGCCTCCGTCGCTTCCTGCCCTCGCAAAGGAGAGGGTATCCGGGATTGGGGACCACCGCTGGACAGGGACAACAGCAACGGCCAACGCGGGTCCAAGCCGCCGGGTACCGAGACCACGCCAGTTCACCGCAGTCGCCAGCACATTCAGAACACCAACAACGGTGAGCGGGAGCAGAGCACGTCCGACCGGAAGGTGCACGAAGACTCGCATGAGACGGACAACGAGGATGCCTCTAGACCGGGCTGCGATCGCAACCGGACGAAGATCGATCCACGCATGGCAAAATACCTGGGCCAGCAGGGTTCGGCCCGATGCGTTCGCGACAGCCGTTCCGCTCGGTGCAGTCAGGATCGACTTTCCACTCGGCCCGCCGAGAAACAACGCCAGAGCCACCGTGACGACCAGAGGTCCTCGGTGCTCCATCCCGACCACCCCCGCGCGGATGGCGTCTCCCACCCGCACTCCTTTCTCCGTTCTTCCTCACGCTCCCTCCATGGAGCCCACGAACCGTGCGACAACTATCGACCGGGTGCGTGCGGTCAGGGATCCACCTGATGTATGCTACACGCATTGCGCAGACTGGCAGGAGGTTGAAGCCGCTACCCGCAACAATGCACACCGCATCGATGCAACAGGTACGAAAGGGTCTAACCGATTGCGGGATGTTCTCCGTCCCGCAGAGGTTGCCCCGGTGCTGCGGGGCTACGTGGGAATGTTGCGCCGGTGGGATGTGAAGAGGGCAACCTTTGCCCGTTCATTCGGACTACTGGCAGGCAACGTCGGTGACCGCCAGATGTCCCGACTCTGTTGGGACCTCTGGCGGTCTACGCCCGGATCAGTACGGGGAAGCGGGCTGAACGAAGGGAACTGGGAGCGACAGAGGCAGCGGCTCATGAAAGCTTCCACGCAAGCAAGGTGGCATCGGGCCTGGGCGCACGAGACCGAGCCATCCATGGCAACAGACGCGGGCCATTGCCGTGGCTCTTTGGTCCGGGTGGACATCCCGGGTTACGTGCAGCTTCTGCGTCACGCATGTCCGAGTTCGCCTGTCGCCTACATCCCGCGAGGGGTAAATCCAAGGCAGAAAGGGGCGAAAACCTGGTCGGGCGGACGGTGTGGAAGACCGTGAGAGCGGTTGGTACACATTTTTCGAACCAGGGTTCTGAATGCGAGTCTTCTCGGGCGTTCAACCAACCGGAGCGCTGCACCTCGGCAACTACCTTGGAGCGCTCACCCAATTCGTGCGCCTGCAAGAGGATGCCGAGTGCCTATTCTGCGTGGTGGATCTCCACGCCCTCACAGTCCCCCGAAACCCTGTTGAACTGCGTCGAGAAACACTGCAGGTCGCATCCGCCTACCTTGCGTGCGGCATTGACCCGGCGCACGCAACGGTCTTTGTACAGTCGCACGTACCTGAACACGCGGAGTTGGCATGGATTCTGGGCTGCATCTCCACCTTTGGTGAGCTGGGGCGCATGACTCAATTTAAGGACAAGAGCCAAAACGAGCACAACGTATCCCTTGGACTGTTCGCCTATCCCACACTGATGGCCGCAGACATCCTACTCTATCAGGCCGATGCCGTCCCGATCGGCGATGACCAAAAGCAGCACCTTGAACTGTGTCGCGACCTTACCCAGCGGTTCAATGCACGCTTTGGCCCCACTTTCACGCTGCCAGAGCCACTGATCGGCCAAGTGGGCGGGCGAATCATGTCCCTCCAGGATCCGGTGCACAAAATGAGCAAATCGGATCCCGATAGCAACAGCCGAATTGGGCTCTTCGAACCAGCCGACATTATCCGCCAAAAGCTCCGTCGTGCGGTGACCGACACCGGACGGGAGGTACGCTTCGACCAGGAAGTCAAACCGGCTGTCAGCAATCTGCTCGAAATCTTCTCGCTCTGCAGCGGCGAAACCATTGCGACCCTCGAGGCACGATATGCCGATAGTGGTTACGCCCGCTTCAAGGCGGATTTGGCGGAAGCAGTGATCGCCAAGCTGGAACCAATCCAGGCCCGATACAGGGAGTATCAAGCGGCGGAAGACGTGGTGCGCGTGACGTTGCGCCAGGGTGCCGAGCGGGCCGCAGCACTCGCCTCCGAGACCATGGCGACCGTGCGTGAACGCGTGGGCCTCCTCGGCCCCGGCGATTGATCCGGTCCACACACCTTGGGAGCTGGATCGGGTCGGAGCACGGTGGGTTGGAGGCGCGGCTTGTGCCTCCAACGCTGCAGCGGCAAGATCGATACCGTTGGATCGGCTGGAACCAAGAGGAATCTGTATCGTGTTCTCGGTCTGAACCACCACCGGTCGGCATCCCCTGAAGCGAAGGGACGGCAACTGTTGACCAGGTGCATCTACGCTTATCCATCCGTGTTGTATATTCCGCTGCGCGGCTGGTGAAACCAAGCGAGCCCCGTAGGTTGAAAACCGACGCTTGGGCGGCTGCGTCGGGGAAAAGCGTCCGGCACGCAAGAACGTAAACGCGTGATCCAGTTGTGCCGGAAGTTTCCGGAAAACGCTAACTGCGGAGCAGAAGGCTCCGGCTCGGAGAACGACTCTGCGAAATCAGGTGCGGCGAAGCAGGAACCTTTGAGTCGGAAACCGGCAAGCGCGCTGCGGTCGGAATCGGATAACGATTAACAAGGGGAACGGTAGGTCAGATGCCAACATGCAGCGGGATACGCAAGTAGCCATACACAGCGAGACCGAGAAGGCCGAACCACACCCCGCCATAAAGCCACTTGGTCGAAAGCGCAATCTGATCATACAGCGGAGACGGTGGGTTCAAAAGGCGCGCACGGAAGTTGTAGAGCACAAATGCCAGGATCAAGATCGCAAATGGGTCGAATGTGATCGCATGCGTGACGGGGTCGTAGAAGAGGAGCACCAGCATCGCCAAAAGGCCAGGCGCCCACGCCTTCCAGCGTAAAAAGGCCACCGTGCGTCCGCCATCGAGTGGAACGACCGGCATCAGGTTGAAGATGTGCATAATCATCCCAAAGGAAGCCAGGAGAAGCAGCAGTTCGCTATGCATGCGGTAACCGAGCCACCAGCAAAAGCAGGCCGCCGCCATTCCGAAGACCGGACCAGCAATACCGATGTATGCCTCCTCCTCAGCGTCCTGGGGCTGCTGCTGCAATCCAACCAGCGCTCCCATAAACGGAATGAAGATCGGAAGCGTCGCTTTCATTCCGCGCTGCCGAATCGCCACCACATGGCCCAATTCGTGGACAGCGATCAGGAGCACCAGTCCAACACCGAACGGCCAACCGAAGGCCAAACCATACAGGAGCATGGATGCAAACATACTGAGAATGACCAAAAGGAGTTTGGCCTTGAGCAGTATGGCTACCGCAGAGGAAAACCACCTCCGCAACCGAGAGGTCCGGCGACCGTCCGACGACGGCGCCTGCACGGCTGAGCCCGACCAGTGCTCGTCGGGGGAATCCCCGTCGTCAGGTCCCAGGTAGTTTGCCATGCTCATCCCTTCCGCGAGGCCCGCATTCCCGTCCTCCTGACCATATCATACTTCCCCCTTGTCTGAGTGCGCTGCCGCGATGTCGACGGGCAGAGCAGCGTGTCAACCCACGAGAAAAGGTCGCCGAAGCGCCCCTGGCTCACCCAGTTAGGAATGTAACCCGCCAGAGGTCTTGCGTGAGGGAGCACGAGTTGCTCAGCCTGCGTCGCAGGCTAAGCAGTGGGCTATACCGTTGGTGGACGATCATGGCGTGCCAGGTGCGCTGTCGCCTCCGCCCGTTCCGCTTCCCATTTGGACAATGCTTGGGCTGCCCGCTGAGGGACATGGTTTGGCAATACCGGATCCACCGCTCCTGCCTGGAGCACGGCCTGCGCCATGCTCAGCAGCCAGTCGGCGCGACTGACTGCACCACCGCGCGTCGCCATCACGAAGCGGGCGACCTCAAGCATCTCCGCCTGTCACCAGGAAACCGATGCGCTCCATGTCTGCCGATGTCTTCCACCTCGGTCCGCCATCCGAACATCTCAACTACCGCCGTAGCATCCTTTAGATCGTTGGGAGGAGTGCAACATATATGTGGTGTCAACTGCTGCCCGATTTGCCTGACAAACCGCGACAACCGTTGTTCGTGCCGCCCCAATCCGGCTTGCGCCGGTTGCCCATGGTTCCCTCTCCCCTTGCGGAGAAGGAGTTGACCCGTCT
>JAJYVN010000064.1 GCA_021791995.1 Bacillota bacterium | reverse complement strand
GGCTGAAGATTGTGGCGCTTTGCTCGTGATGAATGATTGTCGCATGTCGCTCAGATACCTAAAGATGAGTCCTGCCGCACGAAGAAGCGAGGCCCCTGCGCCGAGCGACGCTGACCGTGATCCCAGCTCCCTCCTCATCGCGACCTGTGCCTGCGCATAGAAATCCCCGTGGTGGACCGGCCCCTGGAGGTTCCGCTATGAGGAGGCGCGTGGCTTGCGGCGCAGTCGCCCTGCTGCAACGAGGGGTACCGACCATTCGGTGGTGGGTGGTGGACGCACGGAATCCGAAGGCGGGCTCTCCCACCCATCTCCCGCGTATACGCGGACCGCGGAGCAGGTATGTTGTGAGCTCGAGGTGGACCCCTCGCGTGGATTGGCCGCGGCGGAGGTGCGGCAGAGACTGGTGCAGTACGGGCCAAACCGCCTCGAGTCCCGACGGGGCAAGGGAATTGTTGCACTTTGGCTGGACCAGTTTCGCGACTTCATGGTGCTGGTTCTTGTGGGGGCAGCGGTGATCTCCTTCGTGCTCGGGGAAGTGCCGGACGGCCTGGCCATCTTGGTCATTCTTCTGACCAACGCCGTTTTGGGGACGGTCCAGGAGTCGCGCGCCGAGCGTTCGCTCGACGCCCTGCGCCAACTCGTGGCTCCCCGCGCACGGGTTTTGCGAGACGGAGTGGAACAAATCGTAACGGCCGATGTGGTGGTTCCCGGGGATATTCTTCTGCTGGAAGCGGGGGACCGTGTCCCTGCCGATGCTCGGTTGATCGAAGTCCACTCCTTGGCGGCAGAGGAGTCCGCTCTCACCGGTGAGTCGCATGCAGCGGGCAAGCAGTTGGCTGCGTTATCCGGCACCGCTGTTCCCCTGGCGGAGCGCACGAACATGCTGTACCAGGGGAGCCATCTCGTGCGTGGTCGTGGCGTGGCTGTAACCACCGCTTGCGGGATGCAGACGGAGGTGGGTCGCATTGCACGCCTCTTGCATGAGGCCGGTGATACGGCCACCCCCCTCGAACGCCGCCTCGACCAACTGGGGCGGTGGCTTGTGATCATTTGTCTCGCTGTTTCCTGCGCGGTCGTGACCGTTGGCGTGTTACGCGGGGAGCCACCGTACCGTATGTTCTTGGCCGGAGTGAGTCTGGCTGTCGCGGCGATTCCAGAGGGGCTACCGGCCATCGTTACCATCGCCTTGGCCCTCGGTGTGCAGCGTATGATTCGTAAGAATGCCATTGTCCGTCAGTTGCCGGCCGTGGAGACGCTCGGGTGCGCGACGGTGATCTGTTCGGATAAGACGGGGACCCTGACGCAGAACCGCATGGTGGTGCATGCTGTCCTTGCCGGCGGACGGCGGTATCGGGAGCGGGACGGAGCGGATGCCGAGAACGTTGCACTTCTGCGCTGCGAACGGGTGGCGCTCCTCTGCAACAACGCTTGGCACTCAGATACGCAGAGCGGGACGCCGCCGAACGGTGATCCTACGGAGTCGGCCTTGGGGCAGTGGGCAACGGACTCCGAGCAGCGAGCGAAAGACCTGTACAGACATGTGGCGCGGACCGCGGAGGTTCCGTTTTCCTCGGAGCGTCGCCGGATGGCGGTCATTGTTCGCGAAGGTGATCACCAAATCGTGATGGTCAAGGGAGCATTGGAGGACGTTCTGTTGCGCTGTACGCAGGTCGCGCTTCCCGACGGCCGAGAGGTACCCCTGGATGCGCACTGGACGAGTGAGATTCGCAGGGAGGGGGAGCGCATGGCGCAGGATGCCCTGCGTGTTCTGGCGCTGGCGGACCGGAGTTGGCCCGGCGAAAGCGGGGGCCTCGATGCCTTACCAGAGGAGCGTGTCTCCTCTATGGTGGAGGTGGGGCTGACCTTTCTGGGGCTTGTTGGAATGATGGATCCGCCGCGGCCGGAGGTGCCCGCGTCCATCCGCCGCTGTCAGCGGGCGGGAATTCGCGTCGTCATGATTACCGGCGATCACGCCCTCACTGCCCGAGCCGTTGCGCACCGGATCGGCTTGATCCGACCGAGTGGTCGGGTGGTGACCGGTCAAGAGCTTGCGGCCGCCAGCGACCGAGACCTGCGGCGGTTGGTATCGACGGTCTCCGTCTACGCCCGCGTCTCACCGGCCGACAAGCTGCGGATTGTTGAGGCACTGCGCTCCACCGGTGAGGTTGTGGCCATGACGGGAGATGGCGTTAACGACGCGCCGGCTGTGAAGGAGGCGGACATCGGGATTGCTATGGGGCGCAGCGGAACGGATGTGACAAGGGAAGCGAGCGGCCTCATCCTCGTAGACGACAACTTTGCGACGATCGTCTCCGCGGTGGAAGAAGGCAGAGCCATCTATGAGAACATTCGCAAGTTCGTTCGCTACCTACTGGCTTGCAATACCGGCGAGGTTCTGGTCATGCTCGGGGGGACCCTCCTCGGCCTTCCGCTTCCGCTTCTGCCACTCCAGCTTCTCCTGATCAATCTGGTGACCGACGGTCTCCCGGCGCTGGCACTGGGGGTGGATCCGCCCATTGGGGATGTGATGGACCGCCCACCGCGGTCGCCCCGAGAAAGCGTCTTTGCACGGGGCCTCGGCAAGCGCATTGTCGCACGTGGGGTGATCATTGGGCTGTTGACGTTGGGCATGTTCGTGTTCACGGATCGGGTCACTGGTTCCCTGGTGGCGGCGCGCACCGCCGCCACCGCCACGCTGGTCCTCAGCCAGCTCTTGCATGCCCTGGATGCTCGGGCCGAGGGCAAGGGGCTCTGGGAGATCGATCTTTTGGCCAACCGTGTGCTGCTCTTGGCGATTGGCTCATCGCTTCTGATCCTGTTAGCCGTCACGTATCTGCCGGCGCTTCGGTCTCTGTTTGACTTCGTCGCGCCCTCCCTGTTCGGTTGGGGACTGATCGTCGGGGCATCCCTGTTGGGCGCCGTCGCCTCCGGTCTGGGCGAGATCTTCCGTCGCGCGTGGCGACGCCGCACGGCGTCGTTCACGGTGCGACGATTGCGCCGCGCGGCGTGAGTGGTCTGGGATCCGCCGCTTCCGCTATAATGCGCCCAGTGCTGTCGTGGACCGGATCGGGGGGAGACGCGTGGATGAGGGGATTCCCTTCGTCAAGGTACAGGGACTCGGCAATGACTACCTCTATCTCGATGGTGTCTCACACCAGCTACCGGCGGACTTGCCGGGGGTGGCCATTGCGATGTCCGACCGGCACTTCGGTGTCGGTTCGGACGGGATCATCACCATCGAGCCGAGTCAGGTTGCGGACCTTCGCATGCGCATCTGGAACGCCGATGGGTCCGAGGCCGAGATGTGTGGCAATGGTGTACGCGGCTTCGCGAAATTGGCGTATGAACGTGGCTACGTTCGAGGGACCGTGTTCTCCGTGGAGACAGCCGCCGGCATTGTGCGTCCGGAGGTCGTGGTCCAGGACGGTGCGGTGGGTCGTGTGCGTGTGGATATGGGGGTTCCTCGCTTACGGCGTGGGGAGATACCGATGCTTGGGCCGTCGGACGAGGAGGCCATCGAATACCCGGTGGAGGTTTCCGACCAGTGCCTGACACTCACGGCAGTGTCGATGGGCAATCCACACGCCGTCATCTTTGTCCGCGATGTGGCCTCCGTTCCGGTGCAGACGATCGGTCTAGCGCTGGAACATGATCCGCTCTTTCCCCGGCGGGTGAACGTAGAGTTTGTGCAGGTCATGGCCGAGGATGCGTTGCGGATGCGTGTTTGGGAACGCGGCAGTGGCGAAACACTGGCTTGTGGTACGGGTGCGGCCGCTGCCTTGGTGGCGTCGAGCCGCACGGCGCGGACGGGACGGAGGGCTTTGGTGCACCTGGAGGGCGGAGATCTTGAGATCGAGTGGGCAAGCGACGATCACGTCTGGATGACGGGCCCAACGGTTCAGGTCTTCTCCGGGGTATATGCTCCTCGCTGAGTCGTAGAAGGAGGTCGAAGCGTGCGTTTGTCGCAACGTCTCACGCAGGTACCGCCGTATCTCTTTGCCCAACTCGATGCGCGCAAGGCAGCGGTGGTCGCTCGTGGCGTGGATGTGATTCCGCTTGGGATCGGGGACCCGGATCTATCGACCCCCGAGCCGATCATCGCCGAGATGCGGCAGGCGGTGGGGGACCCGTCGAACCACCGCTACCCCGACTACAAAGGCAGTCTGTCCTTTCGTCAAGCAGCCGCTCGCTATATGCTGCGTCGCTTTGGCGTTACGGTGGATCCGGAACGGGAGCTGTTGGGGCTGATCGGTGCCAAGGAAGGCCTTGCGCACCTGGTGTGGGCCCTGGTCGATCCCGGGGACGTTACGCTCTGCCCGGATCCGGGGTATCCGGTGTATGCGGTGCACACGGCCTTCTGTGGCGGGTTCGCCTATCGCATGCCGCTCCGTGCCGAGCATGGTTTTCTTCCGGAGCTGAGCCGCATTCCGACGGAGATTGTGGAACGCGCGAAGATCCTCTTCCTCAACTACCCCAATAACCCGACAACGGCGGTCGCTGACCTGGAATTCTTCGAGGAGGCGGTGGATTTCTGCCGCCGATATGGGATTGTACTCTGCCATGACAATGCCTACGCCGAGATTACGTACGATGGCTACCATGCGCCCAGCGTGCTGGAGGTCCAAGGGGCGAAGGATGTGGCGATTGAGTTTCATTCCCTCAGCAAACCCTTCAACATGACCGGGTGGCGGATTGGGTTTGCCTGCGGAAACGCGGATGCGATCGAAGCCCTCGGTACGGTGAAAAACAACACCGATTCCGGTCCGTTTACCGCTGTGCAGGTTGCGGCCGAGCGGGCTCTGACCCAATCCGAAGCACTGGTCGCGTCCCAGGTCTCCGTCTATCGGCGGAGGCGGGACCGCATGGTGGAGGCTCTCCGCGCGGCAGGCATCGCCGTGCAGCCTCCCCGGGGCACCATTTATCTCTGGTGTCCGGTGCCCGAGGGCGAGACTTCTGAGGGGTTTGCGGGGCGCCTCTTGGAGGAGGCCGGCGTTTTCGTTACACCCGGCACTGGCTATGGACAGGAGGGGGAGGGCTTTTTCCGCATCTCCCTGACCTGTTCCGACGACCGGTTAGAGGAAGCGGCCCGGCGAATTGCAGCCCTCGGATCGGGTGGATAGAGGAATCCTACCCGACGGTCGAAGCCCCGTATCCCTTGCGGGGATGGTGCCAGGGAAGCACCACGATTGAACGCAGGAGGGCTCTGCGGCCTCCCTCTTCGAGGCCTTAGTCGGATTGGCTCACCAGCTTGGCATTGACCACCACGCGGGTGCGATCGAGCCACCCGCCGCCACAGGTCACCAATTGCAGCGTCGGTGGTCCGCCATGCGGTGCGATCGCGGCCACATCCGTCTCGAGGATGGTCGTCTGGCCTGTCACCTGGTAGGTGTAGACGGCGCCCGTCGGCGTTCGGATGCGGATCTCATTGCCCGGCCGAAGATCGTGGAGGCGGAGGAAGACCGATCCCCAGACGTTGAGATGTCCGAGAATGACCATGTTCCCGTCCCCGCCGGGTAGGGCGCTCGTGACAAGGTGGGCTGGACCTTGCTTGAGGAGTTTGCCGGCCGGCTCGGGTGCGAAGGTTAGGCCCTGCACCACAAACGCCTCGACGCCGATCATCGGGATACTCAGTTCACCCAGGACGTCGCCTGTGACGGCTTTGCCCTGATGGATCTCCGTCTGTTCGATCGTGAAGAGGCGCGCGGCCTGGCGTTGGCTGAATCCATAGAGCAAGCCTGACCAGATGGGCAAGGTGAGGACAGCGATTCCAGCGATCAGGGCCGCGAGAGAGAGACAAAAGAGCGCTGCGTGCAGGATGCGCGAAAAGCCAGAGGAGTCCAGGGTCCCATGATGGGTAAAAGAGGCCACTCCTTTTGTCCCGACCTGTTGCACGGCGCCAGCCTTAGCGCTGGACCTCGACCGGTCGGGATTGCCTCCCTCCGAAACCTGATTAGAGCCAACGTCGCCACAGGTAGCTGAGCGGTCGGACCTGCAGCCAGACCGCCTGCATTTCTACCCAATTCTGTCGCATGCGGCCGAGCGCATGCTGTCGTCGCAACGGATCGTTGCTGTACCGCACTTGTCCGAAGGCTTCAGCCAATGCGACAGCGGATGCACGAAGCGAAGGATAGCACAAGGCAACTGCGCCCGCATATTCGAGGGGTGTTTCGCCGGGTTCACGCGCTCGGCCGAAGCGTCGGGTGACGCGCTCACTGATTTGCCAGAGCGCGACCGCAGCCAATTCGGGATCTGAGGGCGGATGTGCTTCCTTCCAAGCATTGCTGCATGCGAGGAGAACCAGGATGCATGCGGCTGCGGCCGGAAGAGTGAGAGACCACTGCCAGCGCAGACGGCGAAGGGCTTGCAGAGGACGGATCAGGGCTTGGCCCGCGTGGAACGTCACCGTCGATGCCACCGCGACGGCTGGAGGCGGTGTGGCACTGGAGGGGGTCGGATCAAAGGTGACCCATCCGTAGGGAGGGATGTATGCCTCGACCCAAGCATGCGCCTGGGCATCGGTCACGACAAAGGTCCCACCGCCTGGAGGGATCGGTACGCGGTAGCCCTCCACCCACCGCGAGGGGATGCCAATGGTACGGAGCAGTACGGCCATGGCGGTCGAGTAGTAGGTGCAGTATCCATCGCGTGCCTGGAAGAGAAAGAAGCTCACGAAATCGGTCCCGGGCGGCGGAGCGGGTGCATCGAGTGTATAGGGATATGCCAGAAGGTGCTCTTCGATGGCGAGAGCCTTGAGAAGTGGTGTCGGGGCCGCTGCGGTCCATTGTTCGGCCAGTGCGGTGACCTGACTCGGAAGGGAAGGCGGCAGGGCGAGGTCACTGGCCAGAGGGAGCGGGCCGGTTGCGAGGTAGGGCGTGGGCAGGGCATGTACGGTTTGACCGCTGAGGCTCGCAAGGAGTGCCTGCAACGGGCTCAGGATGCTCCCCTCTGGATTGGTGTAACGGGCAACGCTTGTGGATGTGTAGCTCGCGGAGCCGAGAACCGCGGCGGTGAGGTGGTACCCGCTTCCCGCTGGGATCGAGGCCGCCGTCCATGCCTCACCCGCCTGGTCCCACTGCACCGGAAGCGATAGGCTCAGGGGCGAGAGCACGGTGAAGAGGTTCGTTGAGCTCGGTTGACGGAAGACGACCTTCATCTGAATCGTTTGGTACGGGGCGGGAAGGGTGTTACCCTCCAGGAAGTCGGTCACTAAGCTTCCGGCCTGCTCTTCGGGCCACATGGGGTCAGGACTCTCCTCCTCGGGGGTGGTGGTCCACCCCCTGCCCGTGTAGTCATCGAGCACGGCTCCCCGGAGGTAGAGCGTCGTCGGGAGGGGCCCGCGGGCACTCACCGTGAGGTTGAAGACTGGCGTCGCGTACGGGTGCGTCGGTCCCCCCAGTTCTGTGATGCTGGGGCTGAAGCCCGTGGAGGCCAGTGAAAACCCTGCTGTCGACGCAGTGGAGCTGTTTTGGCCCGTGTCGGCATGGTGACCTCCCCCTCGCGTGCCCTGCTCCAGGGAACGGACGACCGGCAGATCATTAAACCAGTTGGCGAGTGCCCCGAGATTGGCGGGGGGGAGGTGGCGTGGGCTCACCCCGATGACAAGGGCCACGACCAGGCTGACCGCGAGCGTGGCTCCTAGCACGAGCCATGGTCTCGTGACCGCGGTGCGGTCGTGGGTGGCACGGGCGAGGCGTCGCGCGCGGTCGGCGCTGAACCATAGCAGGGCGACGATCACCAGAGGCCAGAAGAATACCTGGGCGGTTGTGTCGACAAACGCCCACTCCAAGGCGAAGAGGACGAAGCCGATCGCGATGGCAATGGCCGGTTGGCCCCGACGTGCTTCGGTAAAGACGGGGATACCGACTAAGATCCCGGTCATGAAGAGGACGGGCCAGGCACCCGGAGGGCCCAGGTCGGGTGCGCGGCCCGCGATCCAGGAGGTGATTTGACCTGCGCCCACCAGGAGGGGTCGAAACATCCCTGCCATCCATCCATGCCAGGTAACGGCCACAATCGTCCAGGCAACGATCAACCCCAACGCTCCGAGCGGTACGCGCTGCCGCCATCGCCTGCTGGCGGCATGCGGACCAACCTGGGCATAGGCCAACAGTGCCCCGCAGCCTAGGGCCAGGCCACTACCCCAAGTGTTGCTTTTGATCTGTAAAAACGCGGGCACACTCAGCAACACGACTGCGGCATAGGCAGTCGCCGCGAGGCCCACCAGCGCGTCAAGCGCGTAACCGGTCCAGAGGTCGGTGGATCTGCCCTCGTCCGCTGGGGTCATCCGACCCGCCCCCTGCCGTCTCCCAGGAGTTCGGCCAACGCTTCGGCGGAACTCACGGTCCAGGCGAGAGCTCCCATGCGCTGAAGGTTTCTGCGGTCGTCCTCGGCCACCGCCCCGGTGAGCACGGCGGTCGTTGTCACGCCACGAGCGCGCAGGCGAAGGAGGGCATCGGCCCACTCGGCCGGGGCGGTGGGTGTCACAATGACGGCCACCCCGAGCGTGGAAGTGCCGACCAAGCGATCCGCTAACCAAGCGCCCAGGGGCTGCATCCCATCCGCAGAGAGCATGGCCATCGTCTCCAGAAGTTCGCCCAAGGCATGGGTGCCACGGTTCGGACCAATGCGAACCGGGGACCGGCCGGTGCCGATCACCGTCAGGGTCCCTCCTCCATGCAAAACGGAATGCCCGATGGCGACCACGATCTCCGTTCCTGCGTCGAGCAACACTTCCCGGTTCCGGTAGGCTTCCGCCTGCAGGTCCAGTACGATCAGCGTGTTACCGCCCGCCGATGCCTCGCTCTCCCGGATCTGGAGTGTTCCGGTTCGCGCGGTGCGCTTCCAATGGATCAGGCGGGGCGAGTCACCGGGCAGCATCGGGTGGGTGCTGACGAGGGTCGTGGGGTCGGTGAACGGGGACGGGAGGTGCGCGCGCTGCGCGTGTGCCTCCGGTTGTTCCAGGGGCCAGTATGGGAGGGGTTGAAGCCGAGGGAGTACGGTAATGACGTTTTCGGAGTATAGGGATCGGGAGAGGGCGAAGATGCCGAATGGACCTTCCGTCGTTACCACCAACGGACCCAACCGATATTGGCCCCTGCGTGCAGTCAGCACGCGCTGAAACGTGGCGCGACCCTGGGGCAAGAGCGTGCACTGCTGGCCCGCGCTACCGGTACCGAAGGGCAGGATCGCATCTGGCCCGTCGCGTAAGCCGATGGAGGGGGCCAAGAGCCATCCCTCGTTGCTCAGTTGAAGTTCGACCGGGAGTGGATCATGGGCGGTGAAGTGGGTGCTCGGTGTTTGATAGAGCACGGCCAGCTGTGCGCTGACCACTGCCGCCCAGGCCAGATCCGCGGCTCCGACCAGAAGCCAGAGCCAGAGGGCGCCGATGGCGAGCGGTCCCCCGACGACCAGGGCGCAGACCCCGATGATGAGAGCGAGGGGGAAATAGCTTCGTTGGATGAGCTTGGGCATCGGCTCCCACCCTTTGCCTTACCTGCGTCCGACGCCTGTTGGCACCGCGAGGGAGCGCAGGATCTGTTGCACGATGATCTCTGGATTCTGTTCCCTCCAGCGTGCGCCGGCGGCGAGCACAATGCGGTGCGGTAGGGCGGCCGGCACGACCGCTTTGATGTCATCGGGTAGGACGTAGTCTCGGCCGCTGATGGCGGCATGGGCCTGGCTCAGGGCCGCCACCGCCAAGCCGGCGCGGGGGCTAGCCCCCAGTGCAACGTCATGGTGGTTCCGTGTCGCCTCCAGGATGTCGATGATGTACCGCCGGAGGCTCCCGTCCAAGTATACCTGCGCACAGACCGCCTGGGCCTGGATGATCTCCTCCATGGTCGCTACCTGTGTGACACGCTGTAGCGGATCGGATTCAAAGGCTCTCGCCAGAAGCGAGGCCTCGATCTCTCGGTCCGGGTAGCCGAGGGCAAGCTTTAGACCAAAGCGATCGAGCTGGGCTTCGGGGAGGGGAAAGGTCCCCTCCTGCTCCACTGGGTTCTGTGTTGCAAGGACGAGGAATGGTTGGGGGAGGGGGTATGTGGTCCCGTCCACGGTTACCTGCCGTTCCTCCATGCACTCCAGAAGGCTCGCCTGGGTCTTGGGGGAGGCGCGATTGATCTCGTCCACCAAGATCAGGTGGTGAAAGATCGGTCCCGGGCGAAAGTGGAATTCGCCCGTGCCGGGATCATAGGCCGAAAAGCCCGTGACATCGGATGGAAGGAGGTCTGGCGTGAACTGTAGGCGGGCGACGCTGGCACCGAGGCTGCGTGCCAGAGCCCGTACCAGCAATGTTTTTCCCGTACCAGGCACGTCCTCCAAGAGGATGTGCCGTCGGGAAAGCAGGGCGCAGAGGAGAAGGCGGACCCGGTCGGCCTTGCCGACGATGACCGCATTCACCTGTTGGAGTACCCGTTCGGCGAGCTTTGAGACCTCCGCATCCGGCAACACGCGTCTCTCCCATCGACACTGTACCGAAAGTGATTCCGTGTGGAAGCGGCGCTCCCTGCGTGTGGGACACGTCTTGGTTGCTGGCGGCACATCCGGCGTCTAGGATGGGGGTGATGGGAGGGCGAATCGTGAAGGAGGGAACCCCGATCGCAAGGGGGGAGCGCTATGCGGTCGTTGGCCTTGGCGCAAGCAATCAGGCGGTCATCCGCTACTTATTGCAAAAGGGCGCCAGCGTGACTGCGTACGATCAGAAGGAATCGGTTCCTCTACCCCAAGGTGTTGTGTCCGTAACGGGGCACGCGTATCTGGATCGTCTCGCGCAAGGGCTCGATGGTCTTGCAGGCATCTTTGTAACACCGGGCATGCGCAAGGATCTGCCGGCTCTGGCCGAGGCGCGGTCGCGGGGTATTCCCCTGCTTGGAGAGGCGGCGTTTGTGCTGCAGGCCTCTCCACTACCTGTGGTGGGCATCACGGGTAGTTCCGGCAAGACAACCACGACGACCATGGTGGGGCAGGCGATGTAGAGGGCTATGCCTGTCAGAGTGGGGGGGGGGAACATTGGCTTTCCTCTCATTGATCGCTTGGAGGAGTTGGGGCATCGCGATGGTGCGTGGATGGTGTTGGAACTCTCGAGTTTCCAGCTGGAATTGGCAGATCGGAGCCCACGCGTGGCCGCACTGTTGAACCTGCATCCCAATCATCTCGATGTGCACGGTACCTTTGCCAACTACCGGGATGCCAAGCGCCGGGTCTATCGCTTTCAGGGCCCGGATGACGCAGCAGTGTTCAACGTCGATGACCCGGCCAGTGCAGAACTGTGGCACGAGGCTTGCGGCCATCGCTTTCTGTTTAGCGGACTGCATCCCGTGGAACGGGGGGCTGGGGTCGAGGACGGGTGGGTTGTGTGGTATGGGGAGGGGGCTCCTCGGCGGGTCCTACCGCTCAGTGATATTCGCCTGCCGGGATCGCACAATGTGGCAAACGTCGCGGCGGCGGTGACCATCGTGCGTGCTGCAGGGGCGGACTGCGACGTGGTGGCTGAGGTGGTTCCTTCCTTTACAGGGGTTCCGCACCGCCTGGAGTGGGTTCGTACCCTCCGCGGGCAGACATGGATCAACGACTCGATTGCCACTGCTCCGGACCGTACACTGGCCGCGCTCTCTGCCTATCGGGGGCGATCCATCGTTCTCTTGGCGGGTGGGTCGGATAAACACCTGCCGCTCGACGAGTTGGGACACGGCATTGCCCGTGATGTGGACCACCTGATTGTGTATGGGGAAATGGCGGCGGCGATTGAGGCTGCTGTTCGGGTGGCGGGAGAGGCCATCTCCCAAACCCCGACCATCGACCATGTAGCGGACCTTGCGCACGCGGTGGCTTGC
>JAJYVN010000063.1 GCA_021791995.1 Bacillota bacterium | reverse complement strand
TTTCCGCATCGCCTTTTTGCACCCACCCCATCGCCACCTATGCAACTCAGCATGAGGCCTGGGGTGCGAAATGTCCAGTGGTTTTTCGCTACCGAATGGGGAACGAACTTCTGGGACTAAGCACTAGCGCTGCTTCGTCACATGTTTCGGCTGCCCGTCATCCCAAAGCTCGCTCGGATCCAACGCATCGCCGCCAGCGGGAGCCCGGCACAGACGTCGAAGCAGTGCTTTTTGCTGTCACGGCGCATGGGCACAACAATCGGTCGTCCTCGGGGAGCTCGCCGTCGGCCGTACCCAGAGGTTCGCTCGTTTACGCCCACCCGCAAACTGACGACCGCGAGGGACATCGCACGAGCGACCCAACGCCCAACGCACCGACGTGCGAGCGCCGCAACGCAGAAACTTTCCACCACAAGACTCCGAGGCCTCTCCCACAAACCTTGCGCTACTGTCCGGATCCACACCACCCGAGCCCCAACCATCGGTCTCAGCGCACCGACCCTTTTGGCCAACGCTCGATCACATGTCGAGCCTCACTGGCACCACGGTCCTTCCCACCATGACGCGGCCAACTCCGCTAACGGATCCCGACCGATGCCCAGTTTGCGAAGAAGAAAACCACCTGCGGCAGAATTCCCAGGAACAGCGTACCAACTGTCGTCACGACAAGCGCTGCCCCCAACTCGGCGCTGCGCCGAATGGGCTCCGCCTTTTCAGGAACTGGATCCAGCCACATCGTGCGTGCAACAAGCCAGTAATAGGCGACGGAGATGGCGCTGTTCACAGCGATGCCCACGGCGAGCCAGGCCATCCCCCCATGCACAGCCGCACCAATCAAACTCAACTTCCCCATAAAGCCTGCGGTGGCCGGAATGCCTAAGAGCGACGCCATGAAGATGGTCAGCAGCACTGCGAGAATCGGCGATCTCACACCAAGGCCCGCGTAATCGGAAATCTCATTACCCTGGCCCGCCGAGGACAGGGATGCAATGACCGTAAAGGCCCCCATGGTCATGAAGAGGTACGCTGCCAGGTAGAAGAGGACCGCCCCAATCCCCGCCGTCGTTCCAACGGCGAGCCCTGCCAAGATATAGCCCACCTGAGCGACGGAGGAGTATGCGAGCATGCGCTTGATATTCTTTTGCCACAGCGCCGTCACGTTGCCGACCGTCATTGTCAGGATCGACAGCGCACCAAGCCAGACCCCCCACGAACCCTCCAAGGGACCCATCGCAACAGAGACCAGACGTATGATGGCCGCGATACCGGCTCCCTCAGCAACGACCGATAGAAAGCCCGCGATCGGCGTGGGTGATCCCTCGTATGCGTCCGGTGCCCAAAGGTGGAACGGCACGGCCGCGATCTTGAAGCCCAACCCCACCAGCACCATCCCTAGACCCATGAGCGCAACCGTGCTATAGCCTTGCGTCTGCGCCGTGACCAGCGCCTTGGCGATCTCGGGGATCCCTGTCTGCCCCGTCACCCCATAGACGAGCGACAGGCCGAAGAGGAGCACGCTCGACGCCAGCGCGCCATTTAGAAAATACTTCAGCCCGGCTTCATTGCTCTTCGGTTCATCCCGCAGGAAACCGGCCAAGACATAAGCTGAAATGGAGAGCAACTCGAGACCGACAAAAAGGCTGACGACGTTCCACGAAATGGCCAGAATCATTGCCCCGGTCGTGGCAAAACACACCAGCGCCAGAAACTCGGCCAGATCGCGCCCCTTGCCGCGAATGTAGTCAACCGAGAACAGGGTCACCAGTAAGGCACCCGCCAGAAACAGGAGTCGGAAAAAGAGTGAGAGCGGATCGAGAATGATCATCCCGCCCAGCGCGAGGGCGCCGTTCCTCGGCTCAAAGGCTGCGGCCACACCGCTTCCCACCATGCCGAGGACGGCCACCAGGCCAAGTGCACGTTGGCGCTGCTTCGGCACGATGACATCCAAAAGGATGAGCGCCATGCCGACCGCGGCCAGAATGATCTCCGGCCAAACCGTGCCGAAGTTCACCGACTACCTACCCCCCAAGTGGGCCACGATCTGCGCGGCCGGATTGCTGATCACATGAAGAAGCGTCGCCGGCATCAAGCCGAGGAACAAGATCCCTGCCATCAGTGGTATCAAGGTCGTTAGCTCTCGTGGCGTCACGGCAGGCAGGTTACTCCACTCTTTTCGGGTAGGACCCATCAGCACGCGCTGCATCAGGACTAGGTTGAAGCCAGCTGTGAGAATGATCCCAATCCCGGCTATGAAGACGAGCGCAGGAAAGACGCTAAACGTCCCAGCAAGGACAAAGAACTCGGCCACAAACCCAGACAGGGTGGGAAGTCCGAGGTTGGCTAAGGCGGCGAACCCAAGCACGGTTCCGGCAAGTGGAAGTGACGCATACATCCCACCCAATCGCGACAGCTCACGCGTATGCGTCCGATCATAAAAGACGCCCACCATCAGGAACAGCATCGCTGAGATCAGCCCGTGGCTAACCATCAAAAAGATGGCTCCGTCGATCGCGAGTGGCGTCCCCGCGGCGATCGCGATCAGAACGTAGCCCATGTGGCTGATGGAGGAATATGCGACGAGCTTTTTGAAGTCGTGTTGGGCCATCGCTGCGAGCGCTCCGTAAATCACGTTCACGACACCAAAGATTCCAATCATCAACGCCATGGAGTGCACGGCATGCGGCAGAAGCGGCACCGCAATCCGCAGCATGCCGTACCCACCGATCTTAAGGAGCACGGCCGCAAGGATCACGGAAACCGGTGTCGGTGCCTCCACGTGCGCGTCCGGGAGCCAAGTGTGGAACGGCACCATGGGCAGCTTAATAGTAAGACCAACGAAGATCCCCAGGAAGATCAGCAACTGAGCGGTATCCCCCACGTGCGCCGGTACCAATTGTGCCAGGGCCGGTATCGAGAAGGTCTTGGCGCCCGTGAGGAAGTACAGCGCGAGAACTGCGACCAGCATGATCGTACTGCCAGCAAACGTATAGATCAGGAACTTCAGCGCAGCATACTCCCTGCGCGGACCTCCCCAGATGGCGATCAGGAAGTACATTGGGACGAGAACGATATCAAAGAAGACCAGAAACAGAATCAGGTCCTGGGCGCAGAAGACGCCCATCACACCGGTTTGCATCAGCAGGTAGAAGAGAAAGTAGTGCTTGACACGATTCTGGATTCCCAGAGAAGCGATGGCGGCGATCAGCCCCACCACGGCGGAAAGGGCGAGCATCGCAATGCTCAGCCCATCCACACCAAGGAAGTAGTGGATGTGCCAGGCCGGGATCCACGGGATATCCTCAACGTATTGCAGTCCAGGCACCCCGTAGTGGAACCCGATCATGACGACCACAACGATCAAGAGCGAAAGCCCCAACGCGGCGAGTGCCGTCACGCGAATGCTATGGACCGCCTGCTGTGGTAGGCAGGCAATCACAAACGCACCCAAAAGGGGCACGAAAATCATCATGGTGAGCAAAGGCCAGCCAGTCAACACGCCGTTTAACCCCCCAACGCCTGCAGTGCGATCAGCCCGATGGCGAGTGCGACCGCAAGTGTGAGCATGTATCCCTGGGCGTTGCCGTCAACCAGTCGACGCCACTGTCGGCCAAACCATAGCGCCATTCTCCCTACACCATTGACCGCACCGTCCACCACGTACCGGTCGAACGCGGAGATTGCCAGGCTGGGCCCGACCCCGAGGAGGTATACCACCCCGGAACCCAGGTGGTCGAAGAACCACTTCTCTTTCAGCAGCACGTACAGCGGCCGCAGAGCCGAAATCAGGCGCGCCCGACGGGCGACCGGTCCTGTGTAGAGCACATAGGCCACAACGGCGCCTATCACCGCTAGGGTCAGGGGAAGATAGCCCATCCATCCAGCGTTCGGGGCGGGGGTTCCAGGAGCCAGGAAGTGACGGATGGGCCCGTCGATCACGAGACCCAGAAAGGCCGCCGGCACCGCGAGCACCCACAGCGGAGCCGTCATGACACGCGGAGACTCGTGGGCATGCGCATAGATCTCGGGCTTCTTCGGCTTACCGAAGAACGTCATGAGTATGGCACGCATGACGTAGTAGGCGGTCATGCCGGCTCCCAACGCCCCTAGCCAGAAAAACAACATGTCGTGCGCCTGGTAGGCCGATGCCAGAATCGCATCCTTGCTAAAGTAGCCGGAAGTGGGTGGAATCGCGGCCAGGGCCAATCCGCCCACAATGAAGGTAATCGCGGTACTCTTCTGCTTGTGCCAGAGCCCGCCCATCTCATGCATATTCTGAGTCCCGGTCGCGTGGATCACACTGCCCGCACCCAAAAAGAGCAGAGCCTTGAAGAACGCGTGGCTCAACAGGTGGAAGATCCCAGCCCACATGGCGCCCACGCCAAGCCCAATCATCATGTACCCGAGCTGACTAATCGTCGAATACGCCAGGACTTTCTTGATGTCAACCTGCACGGTTGCCATCGTTGCACCAACGAAGGCGGTGACGGCGCCCACCAACCCCACCCACCACAGCGCGGAGGGTGCCATTTGGAAGATGGGATAGGTGCGGGCTACCAGGAACACTCCGGCGGCCACCATCGTGGCGGCGTGGATCAGGGCGCTGATCGGGGTGGGACCTGCCATCGCGTCCGGCAACCAGATCTGGAGCGGAATCTGCGCCGACTTACCCACCGCACCGAGGAAGATCAAAAGCGCGATGGCGTTCAGGGTACCCCCGCCGAGGTGGAGCACGCTCAATGCACCAGGAAGCGCGTTGAAATTGAACGTGTGCGTCAGGCTGTACGACCACCAGATTCCCAGCAGCAGCCCCACATCACCGATACGCGTCACAATGAACGCCTTCGTCGCGGCACGACAGTTCGCCGGATCCTCAAACCAGTGCCCGATCAGAAGGTAGCTGCAGAGGCCCATGATCTCCCATCCGGCAAAAAAGAGGATGAAGTTATTGGCCAACACCGTTGTCAACATCGCGGTCACAAACAGCGTCACGTTAGCGAAAAACCGATTGTAGCGCGCGTCTCCATGCATGTAGCCCATCGAGTAGATCTCGATGAAGCAGGACACGAAGCTCACCATGGTCAGCAGCACAGCCTCCACCGGACCCACGCTGTACCCCATCGTGATCTTCAATGTTCCCACAGTGACCCACGGGATCGATGCCGCGATCGTTTGCCCGTGAACCACCTGGACCAAAATGACACTCGCTAGAATCGCGCTCACCGCAAGCGCAACAATCCCAAACAGGGCCGCCTTCTCGCCCACGCGCCGCCCCACGAAGACCATCAGCACGTATGCCACAAGCGGGAGTGCGGCTACAAGCCATGCATATCCAGCCACCCGGTCACTCAGCCCCTCTCTCTGCCTCGCGGCCTTCGAACCCAGACCACCGAAAGGATCAGCCGCGCATCAGATTGATGTGGTCAACGTCGATCGTGTCCCGCCTCCGCGACACGATGATCACCATGGCCAAACCGACAGCTGCCTCGGCAGCGGCTACAGCAAGCACAAAGAGGGCAAACACCTGCCCGCGGGCCCCATTGCCCGCAGGCACAAACCGCGAGAAGGCCACAAGGTTGACGTTCACTGCGTTCAGCATCAATTCGATGCCCATCAGAATCATGATGGCGTTTGTTCTGCGCAAGGCCGTGAACGCGCCGATGCAAAACATCGCAGCTGCCACAATCAGATAACCAATCAACGGAACGCCTGAAGCCCCCGGCATCAGCGATCATCCTCCCGGCGTGTCAACACGATCGCCCCGATCAATGCCGCCAGCAGCAGCACCGATGCCACCTCGAACGGCAGAGCGTAGGATTGAAAGAGCGGAACAGCCACATATCTGGTGGAGTTCACAGCGGCCGCCGTCGCCGAAGACGGCCAAGGGGTGTCGAGGTACGAGATCAACAGGATCACAAAAAGCGCGACCGAACTGATGAGTGGGAGAAATCCGAAGAAAGGGGAACGCAGGGCGTCAACCCATCGCGGCACGTGGTCGCCCGCCTCCCGCATCTGCGAGAGCATGATGGCAAAGACCACAACCGCCATGACCGCTCCGGCATACAGGAGAAGCTGCACCGCCGCCAGGAAGTCGGCCTGAAGCATGAAAAAGAGGGCCGCGACCCCCGCAAACGTTCCCGCAAGAAACAGCGCGGCGTGCGTGATCAGGTGTGCCGTCGCAACCCGATAGGCCGCGTACAGCGTGAGGAGCGAAAGCACAATAAAGATTACCAGGGTCGACGTCAACGCTGCACCCCGCTCTCGTCCTTACAGCCGCTCGCCATTCGCCACGCGGAGAGAACGTGACGTTTTCCAGATCTCGGCCAACTGCTGTTTATCAAAGATCAGATCCTGCACCTGGTAGGAGCAGAGCTCCACAACATCGGCCATCTCAAGCGCATCGAACGGACAGGCCTCGACGCAGAGGTTGCACACCATGCAATGCGACAGGTTTAACTCAAACGCCTCGGGCCAGCTCTGTCGGTCACCCTTTGCGTCGAGGGCCTGTTCAATCTTGATGCAACTCGGCGGACAGCTCCGCTCGCAAAGTCCACAACTGACACAGTTCAGCAGTCCCGTGCCTTCGTTCACCTTGAGCACGGGGACACTACGCGATCCGCGTTCCATCGGCGGCTTTTCTTCCGGGTAGAACACCGTAATCGGCGTTGTGAACATTTCGCGCAGGGTGATGGAATGCCCCACAAACATGCTCTTCGCCGTGTTCCAAATCCGTCCCAACAGTGCCACGGCCGATCACCTCACCATCAAATAGAGGCCCGTACCAAGCAGGTTTAGAACCGAGACAGGGAAGAGGAATTTCCAGCCAAGGTCCATCAACTGGTCGATGCGAACCCGCGGCAGGGTCCAGCGAATCCAGATCCCCACAAAGACAAGGAAGTAGCTCTTCAGGACAAACCAGACCCAACCCGGCAGCAGTGGACCGTGCCAGCCCCCGAGAAAGAGCGTCACGCCCAGGGCCGAAAGGGTAAACAGGTTACTATACTCGGCGATAGCGAACATCGCCCAGCGCATGCCGCTGTATTCCGTGAAGTAGCCGGCCACCAATTCCGATTCCGCTTCCGCCAAGTCAAACGGAGTCCGATTGAGTTCTGCCACGGAAGCAACAAAAAACACGATGAATCCGACGATCTGCGGAAAGATGAACCATCCATAATGGGTCTGTGCCGCAACGATACGTTGAAGGGTCAGCGATCCGGCCAGCATCACCACGCCGATCGTTGAGAGGATCAACGGAATCTCGTAGCTGAAGAGCTGCGCCCCCGCACGCATGGCTCCGAGGAGCGAATACTTGTTGTTGCTTCCCCAGCCGGCCATAAAGATCCCGAGCAGTGTGAAACTCGACACCGATGAGAAGAAGACCAGGCCGACGTTGAGGTTCCGCAGCACCAGCGTCCGCCCGATGGGCAACACTAGATATACCAGTACCGCTGGAGCGACCGAAACGACTGGAGCCAACACCCACAGCCACCAGTCTGCGCCGCTCGGAACGAAGTCCTCCTTCGACATCAGCTTCAGAATGTCCGCCGCGGACTGCATGATGCCGCTCGGCCCCCCAACGCGGATGGGTCCAATGCGACGCTGGATATGGCCAGAGACTTTGCGCTCTCCCCAAATGAGGATGTAGGCATTGAGACCAACAAACATGAGGACGCCGATGACCTTCAATATCGCGGCGAGCAGAATGTTCATTGTCCAATCACCGGTCGCACTCTCCCATGATCACGTCATAGCTTCCAACAACCGCGATCAAGTCCGCAATCTTGCCTCCGGCCGCCATTAGGGGTGTCAGTTGCAGGTGGCAAAAGGTCGGGGCTCGCCACTTCAGGCGATACGGCTTGGTGGTGCCATCCGAGATGAGAAACACGCCGACCTCGCCGCGCGGCCCCTCGACTCGGCTATAGTAGTCGCCCGCAGCGGGGCTTAGCGTCGGCCGAACCTTCGCCAAGACGGGCCCGTTCGGAAGCGTCTTCAGCACCTGACGGATAATCCGCACGCTCTCCAAGATCTCGCGCATTCGCACCATCGTGCTGTCATACACATCCCCGTTGGTGCCGACGGGCACGTCGAATTCGAACTGATCGTAACAGAGGTACGGCGCATTCTTCCGGAGATCCCACGGTATGCCTGTGGCGCGCAAGACCGGGCCGGCTGCTCCCCAAGCAATGGCCTGCTCCTGCGTAAGTTTTCCGACCCCGATTGTGCGTTCGCGAAAGATCTCGTTATCGATCAAAAGCCCCATGTACTCCGGCATCGCTTTGTGTTCAACGAAGTCCAGGAACTTCGCCAAGTCGGCAAGCCACTCATCCGACACATCATTGCGGAGACCGCCGACACGGTTATAGGCGTAAAGCATCCTTGCACCCGTCGCCTTCTCCATCAGGGTGTAGCCCCACTCGCGTTCCCGAAACGCATAGAGAAATGGGGTGAAGGCGCCAAGGTCAAGCCCATACGTTCCGTAAAACAGGATGTGGCTCAAGATGCGCTGCAGTTCGGAGAACAATACGCGCAAGTGCACTGCCCGTGGTGGGACCTCGATCCCAGCCAACTTCTCGATCGCCAACGCGACCGCGACCTCATTGGTAATGGCGGCAATGTAGTCGTTACGATCGGAAAACGGCACAATCCCGGGATACGACCACCGCTCCACGATCTTCTCAAAGTTACGGTGCAGGTAGCCAATGTCGGGCACCACGTGAACAATCTGCTCACCGTCCACCGTCACAATGAGGCGCAGCACCCCGTGGGTACTTGGGTGTTGCGGCCCCAGATTGATCGTCATCAGCTTTCGCTCGCCGTCCGGCCCTATGGTAGGGACAACGCCGGCATCGTTGGACGTTGGAAGATGCGGCGCCAGTGCGGGCCCGGCCTCTACACGGACGGGGCGACCGGAATCCGACACACTCCCTGCCTCCTTTCCAACAGAACAGGCCCCGTCGCGACCGACCCGAGGGGCTGCGCCCCACGTGCGCGGCCGAGGAGCCTGCTGTCTCTGTGCGAAGCCATCAACGCGACCGGACGAGACGAACCTTGGCCGGTCGCGAATCCACGAAATCCTTGCGCAAGGGATACCCTGCGTCAAACCCTTCCGGCATCAGGATGCGCCGCAGATCAGGATGTCCCTCGAACCGGACACCGAGCAAGTCGAAAACCTCTCGCTCGTGCCAGTTGGCCCCAGGCCACACCGCCGTGGCCGAGGGAAGGACAGGATCGGATTTCGGCGCAGACGTCTTCAGGCAGACCCCCGCGCCATTCTGGAGATTGAAGATGTGATACACAACGTCCAAATGGTCCGGATAGTCCACACCGCTCAGGCAACTCAGGTACTGAAAGCCACACTCCGGCGCGTCGCGCAATACCCGCATGACATCCAACAGACCCGTCCGGTCGACGCGAAAGGCCGGTAGGTCAACCGTAGAGGGATCGTCGGTGAGTTGGGGCAACACCGCGCGGACGCGCTCCCGAATCGCAGCACTCCCCGTATCCCGCACACGCTCGCTCACATTCACCCTCCTTGCCTCACGTCCGTGCGGTTTTCTCAGCACTCTGGACCCAGCGCACTTTCTCTTGCAACAGCATCACACCGTGGAGCAAAGCCTCCGGACGCGGGGGACAACCTGGAACGTAGATGTCCACCGGCACAATCTTGTCAACGCCATCAACGACGTTGTAACCCTCGTGGTACGGGCCACCGTTGCTCGCACAGCCGCCCAAAGCCAAGACCCAACGCGGCTCTGCCATCTGCTCGTACAAGGTCTTAATGCGCGGCGCCATCTTCTCGGTTACTGTCCCAGCCACGATCATCAGGTCCGTCTGCCGAGGGGATGCGCGGGGAATCATGCCGAACCGGTCAAAGTCGTACTTGGACGCTCCAGTTGCCATCATTTCGATGGCACAACACGCAATACCGAACGTCATGTACCAGATGGAGTTGGAGCGAGCCCAGTTAATGAAGGATTGCACGTTACCCGTCAACACACCGGGCAGGTGTTGCCACAACGGCACCGGTAGCTCTTCAGAACTACGGCCCTCCGCTTCGGGGGGGGGCGTGCCCAGCCAGGAGCGTGGTGCATCCTGCCCACTCACATCCACGACAACACCTTCTTCCGCCAGGCGTAGAACCATCCGATCAGAAGCATGACCACAAACACCACGATTTCACCAAACGCTATACCCCTGGAGAGGTGCAGATACTGCACCGCCCAGGGATACAGGAAAACAGCCTCGACGTCAAATACAAGATAGATCAGCGCAAAGATGTAGTATCCGATGTGGAAGCGGATGCGAGCGTCTCCAAAGGGCGTCTCTCCGCTTTCGTATGAAGCCTCTTTGGCTGGATCCGGGTAAGATCGGCGTAGGCTTCCGCCGAGTGTGACGACACCGACCGGAAACGCGATTCCTCCGATGACAAAGACCAGGATGTCCAGGTACTTGCCCAACCCCTAGCCCCTTCCGGGCGCTGCAGAAACCGGATCAGCGTCCAATGCATTATAGTCTGCTACCAGGAGACCGTCAATTTGAGCCCTGGCCATGCGCCTTTTAACGGTCTGGCTCTTAGACGCTGATCCCTGTCTTCGCTGCGCACGGCGATACCACTTCTGCGAGGCAATGCGGTGCAGCGATGTCTATACGAGCGTGCGCACGGTGATGTAATTGCCTCGTCCGCGACACAACGGCAGGCATGCGACGAGGGCGAAGCACGGAGTCGATCGCGTTTAGTGGATCCAGTTCATGTATCATGTAGACGTTGTACCGATCTTGGATCGGTAAGGGGCTGACCCCATCGGAACAGTTGGGGCGTACCGAGCGCTTATCTCGCTTATCTGGTTGCCACCCCCGGGAGGCTGGTGGAGCGCAATCGCCAGGTCATCGTGCTACAAGGGGAGCACGAGGTACTCGAGCGCAAGCACCACCATCCGCCCCGCGTTATCCGAGGAGGGACTGAGGTGCGAAGGCCTCGAACCATACTAACTTGCGCGGCCCTTAGCTGTCAGGATTGGAGGGATTCAACTGTTGACCAACTAGATCTACGTCTAATGACAGATGTGGTATACTGAATGAATGAAGTTACGTACATGGGCGAAGGAGCAGGGCATCCGCTACCAAGCCGCGTGGCGAATGTACCGCGACGGCAAATTGCCTGTGCCAGTGTAGCAACTACCGACCGGCACGATCATCGTCAAGACTCCGAAGGAGGAGCCTACCGGGGTGGCGGTTTACGCACGCGTGTCCTCATTGGACCAGCGTTCGGACCTCGACGGACAGGTAGCGCGTGTGGTGGCGTTCGTAACACACAAAGGTTGGCCTGTGGTGCGCACGGTAACGGATGTTGGATCAGGGCTCATGGGCACCGCCCTAAGCTTATGAAGGTATTGGCGGACCCGTCGATCGCCATCGTGGCCGTCGAGCATCGGGATCGGCTCCTGCGATTTGGTGCCGAATAGGTCGAATCTACGCTTGCCGCGCAGGGTCGACGCCTTGTCGTGGTCGATCCGGGAGAGACCAAGGACGACCTCGTACAAGACATGATCGACGTGCTGACGAGCATGTGCGCACGGCTGTACGGGCGGCCGCCGGCCCGTCACCGCGCAGAGAAGGCGCTGAAGGCGGCGAGTGAGGAATGACGGTCCACCAGGCGTTTCGATACGAACTGGACCCAACGAAGCAACAGCGAAGCCTTTTGGCTCAGTCGGTAGGCACAGCCCGCTATGCCTACCATTGGGGGCTGGCCTTGTGCAAAAGTCTCTTGGATGCCGGAAATCCCGTGCTGCATGCAATGGAACGACACCGGCGGTGGAATGCGGAGAAAGCGCAACGACCATGGGTCTACGAAGTTTCGAAATGCTGCGGCCAGGAGGCGTTGCGC
>JAJYVN010000062.1:4831-11949 GCA_021791995.1 Bacillota bacterium | reverse complement strand
TCGACCGAGACCTGAACGCGGCGCGAAACCTTGCGTCGCTTGTCGCCGGGAGTTCCCCGGAGACGTTAAACGCCTGTGGAGCAGAAGGCTCTGGCCAGGAGAACGGCCTGGTGAAACCGGCTGCTGCGAAGCAGGAACCTTCGAGTCGGAAACCGGCATCTGTATCCGACGGAAACAAAAGACCATGAAAAGGGGAACGGCTTGCCGCGAGAGGCGCGGGATGACTTCCCGTGGCCCACCGATCGTTCGCATGCGTAAGGGATCGGCTCTCCTCCCCCGCAAGGCGGGAAGGAACCAAGGGCAACCGACGCAATCGGGGTCGAGGCGGCACGAACGGCGGCTGTCGCGGTTTGTGCCGCCCAATCGGGTAGCGGCTCACACCACATCACCGCCGACTGACTCGTCTCAGGACCCCGCCCGGTCCAGGCGCACATGCTGCACAGAGAACAAGGGTGCCTTTTTCACCAAAAACGCCTCGTATGGCGCCAACCGCTTCAGCGCGTCCGGCGAGACCACATACTCCTCGGCCATGCTGAAGGTGGTGTCCCCGGTCGGAAAGCCATCACGCGCGCGATGGGACATCCGCCAGGTGGAGTAGCGGCCCACGCTCGCCGCCAAGCGAAGTGCGGAGCGATCCACATCCTGCCGTAAAAGCAGCTTTACGTTGGTATTGGCAAGTACTTGATCCACCAAGACGTCACCCCCCGCCGCCTCGACATCGGCCAGGTCCTGTGTGGCAATAATGCAGTGAAAGCCCGCTTCCCGACCGCGGTTCAGAAGCGCGAGGACCTGGGCGCCCTGAAAGACATTGAATTCGTCGATCACGAGGTAGACCCCATCCCTGTTCGGCTCCTGCAAAAGCTCCCCCGCAACGGCGCGCAGATCTTGCAGCGCCAATGCTCCAAACTGGGCCGTCAGGCCGGGAAGTCGGAGCGAATCGAGTTGAAAGAGGACCGGCTGGGCGGAGCGAATCGCATTAAGCAGATCCATTCCCCCCTCCCCCAGGAAAGGCCCTGCCTCGGAGGTCACCAGGGTCCCAATGCGATTGGCCAAACCGGTGATCGCGCTGAGACTACTGCGATCCAGTGAATCGATATAGGCATACAGGGTGTCGGCTGCTGTCTCGGGCAGACGACGCCCGAGCGCCTCCAACTTCGGGGGCAGAAGAAGATCAGCCAGCCGCGGTAGAGTGGGACGCTCCCCAAGAGCCGAGAGCACATCGAGGACAACCCCCAAGTAGCGTTCTGCGGCCCGCCGGTAGTGTGGCTCAGTCCAACTCTCGATCCCGATCAGTTTGTCACGCAATTCCGTTCGCCCACCGTGCCGGAGAGGATCGTAGCGACAGCCGCCGTGAAAGCTGAAGATCGAAAGAAGACGGCCGGAGGCATGAGCGAGCCGGTCCATCTCCTCGGCAAGATGCGGTGATCCCTTCCCGTCGACCACGACCAACGGTTGTCCGCGCCGAAGCACCGAGGCGATGATTAATTGCAACGCGTTCGTTTTTCCGGTTCCCGTAGCCCCCAACACCAGGGTGTGCGTTTGCGCCTCAATATCGGTCAGCACCGCCGGCTTGCCCTTGTCATCCGTCCCGAGGCGCACCCCTCGATCGTCCTCGACGGGCGCAGGGAGAGGGTCCTTCTTCTCCCACGGCGGCGTCACCCACTGACGGTACAGGGGTGCGATCGCTGCGGTGCAGAGGGCCCCCTCCACCCAACCCCGCCCAAGGACCATTACGGCGTTGGCGGGCCATATACCCTGAATGAGCGCGGCGAGACCGAGGAGGTAGGAAGGGAACCAGTCGCCACGGAGCAGGGAGAAAACCAGAACCCCAACGGCGGCGGCACCCCACCAGACCACGGTGCGTACGCGCATTCGTTCGAGCAAAAGGCCCAAGCCCAGCCCCACCCCGCCTGTCAGAAGACCCCAGAGCACCACGATCCAGACACGGCGGTTCCGTGCCGCCTCCGCTCGGCTCCGGGGCAAAACGCGCTCAAGCAAAAGCATCGGCCTCCCGGGGCAGATCCCACAAACGCGCCCGGATATGAGGATAGGGACGCATCAACCGTTGGTATCGCGTCAGTGCAGTGGCGTCGGTGAGGAAGTACCACACCTCCCCATACTCCCGGCAACGCGCATAGTAGCGGAGGATACGCCCCAGCCGACGCAGCCCCTTTGGCGTCAGCTCTAGTTCCACGGCAACCGAGTCCGTGGACCGGATCAGGACACCATCCGAAACGTGCCCGGACTCCCCTAGATCGACCGACGAGCGGATCTCGCGCTCACTGCGCCAGCGAGAGCCGGGATGGGATGCGAGCAACTCGAGGGAAAGCGAGACCATCGCCAGGTCATGGCGGTAGGTTGTGAGACCGATTCGTCCGGCCCCCAGGGGACACCCAGCCAGAGAAACCCCCCGCCGTGTCGCCAGATAGATACCGGGACGGCCGGCAACCACACGTTCGTAGCGAATGAGTCCCGCACCGTGGAGGAACCGGGTTCTACGGTAGACACGATCGGGCCGCATCGCCATGGCACGACTGAGCTGCAGGGCGGTGGCCAAACGCATGCGCGCCAAAAAGCGGATGATCTCAAGATCAGCCGCCGTCACAGTTCCTCCGATCACCCAAGATCCCACCCCCGGAGAACCGGGTGCCTCGGCCAGGGAGACAGCTCCAGAAGGGGCACCCCCTTGCGAGAGTCGCGATGCATTCCCCTTCTATTATCGGTCGCGGTGCGCGACGTGTTGAGGGAACGAGGTACCGACCACCTCATCCCACGCCGCCAGCAGAGCATCCCGCGCGGCAGCAAGCCCCACGCCTTGCATCTGCACCCCCGCCGCGTGGGGGTGGCCACCACCTCCGAGGCGGTGCGCCAGCGGCAGGATGTCCAAGCCGCGGCTCCGAATGCGAAAGCGCACCCCACTCGATCCCTCCTGCAAGATCACCAGCACGCCCCCCGGAGGAGGAAGGATATGGTTCGGCAGCAGCGCATGCTCATAGGGGAGTAGGCTGTAGCGCTCCGGTAGACCCCGCGCCACACCCACCACCCGCATAGGCACCGGGCCATCGAGCGAGACACCCCCCTGCTCCACCTGGCTCAGATAGGACCAGAAACCGGGCGACCGACGTTGCAGATCCTCACTAACCCCCTCCGCATCCGCACCCGCTTCCACCCAACGGGCGGCCCAGCGGAACACATTCGGCTCCAACCCAACTGTGAAACCCTGTGTGTCGCCCGCGAGACCCCGATAGAGAACCGTGGCCAATGGCGCATCGACTTCCACACCGAGCGCCTCGGCCAGACCGGCCACAAGACAGGTGCACGACGGTGCAGCCTGGACCCAGTGAAGCGGCGCGAAACCCGGATTATCCTCATGGTGATCGATGCAGACGTCCACGGGACCCACGACCTGCAGCCGTTCCGGCCGAGCCGTATCAACGGCGATTCGTGGGATCCCCGCTGGGGCTTCGCGCACGCGCAACCGCTCGTCAAGCGCCCATGCAAAGATATCCGGCCGCTCGGGAACCAGGGCTGCGGCCTTCACACCGATCCGCTCCAGCAGACGGCACATCCCCTCTGCCGTGGCCAATGCATCCACATCCACCAGGATATGCGGCACCACAACCGCTCGCTTCAAGCCACGTAGAAACCGCAGGAGACCATCCTCGGGTCCCATCTCGGCGATCCTCCTTCACACCTGAGCCAACCCCTCACGCATGGCAGATACCGCTTCCTCCCCCGATGAAGCGCCAGCGCCGACAAGGCTGACACAATCCTCGGGGAGCTCTGCCGTCCCTGGAGGTTCCCCGGGCCAGAAAGCCACACGGCGGTTGCCGATCCGCCCAGCGCGCAGGGCCTTGGTCGCAAGGTCCATTCCCCTCCATGCCCAGGCTCCACTGGGTGACGTAGTGGTACGGTCCCACAGCCTGCGCACCGACGCAGCTACCCCACCGGGAAGAGCCACAGGATCACACACCTCCGGCACGTCTGGAAACCCGGGCAAAAAGAGCGACGGCCAGGGCAGGGCACGACGTACCTCCCCCACCCAACCTGCGGAAACCAACGGCTCTCCGAGCCCTACCGCAGGCCGACCAAGGGAGAAGGCGGCACAGACCGGGGTCCGCGTGCTCTCCGCCCGTTCAATCTTCAAGAGGTTCACCCGGAGATCCGGTCCTCCCGGTACCGACACCTGCATGGTTCCCCAACCAAGCCGACAGGGCACAAGCTCGGCTGCCGCGCGTCGTACGGCATCCCCGACCTCTCGCGCCACCCTTCCGACATCGGCGGGGTCAGGCCCGCACTCCGGCGTCGTGGGGACGCCGCTGCACAAAACCAGAACACGCCCATCCGGAAGAAGAGAGGCACCGCCGACGCGATCGAGCACCCCAGTACCAAATTGGAATCGGTCGGCGCAGATCAGGGCAACAGGGTCTTCATCTGCCACCCCCAAGACCAGGGCGCCAACCTCGAGCGGATCGCGAACCCCCGAAGCAGCATGTCCGTCCAGGACGCATGGCCGGATGGCAAGATCAGGGGTGATGTCCGCCACCGCGAATCCGGCGCGAAAGTGAAACCGCTGCGTTCCCATTGCACTCCGCTCCCTCCGAGCCCCTGTTCCGCTCTCCCGGCGCGAATCCTTCCAAGCGAACCTTCGAGAGGATATTCACGCTCTGGGTTGAATCAAGTTGTACGATACTTCCCGCGAAGGAGCCAATCGATGGAGAGACGCGTAGAACGTTGGGGCATTGCTGTGGCCATGGGGGCCGCGGTCGTGATGGCTGGTACCGTGGCAATGGCCGCCACATCCGGGCCGGTATCCAGTAGCCTGTCCGGCACGACACTCAACACAAAGATCTGGACCGTACAGAACCAGGACTCGGATCTCTCGATGACCGCCCACCCCGGCTGGCTTTCCATTGGTACCGAGGAGGGACCCGCCGGCTCGATGAGCACCGCCAAGAACGTGGTGCTCCAGCCGTCCAACCCGAACGCCAACTGGACGATCAGCGTCGAAACGTCGCTCTTCAACACCCAGTTCGGTGTCAACAAGACATCGTTCTCGGGCCTCGGCAAGGACACGGGAGTGCTCCAATCCTACCAGGGTGCAGCCCTGTATGTCTGGCAGAGTGGAAGCGACTGGATTCGCGTGCAGCGACAACCTTCGAATTGCACCCTGGCCGTTCAGTTTGACCCAGGGACATGGGGCAGTTCGACCGGCGTCACCGATGCCAACGGCCAGCCGGTATCAAGCCAGGCCTTCTCCGGCGCCACCACACCCCAGGCGGCCCAGGTCGCCTGCACACAAACTGACGACCCGCTCTGGCTCCGGATGAGCAAGGTTGGCGACATCTACACCGGCTATTACAGCACCAACGGAACAACGTGGGTGGAGCTGCAGTCCTACGCCTTCCCGGCCCTGCAGGCCAGTTACGTCGGCGTCTCTGCCAATAGCGGAGGCGAATCGACAAGCGTCGTGGACTTTGGCTTCAAGGACTTCGCCGTAACAACCGCCGCGACGAGTACGACCTCGAGCGCGACGTCCTCCACGACCTCCAGCGTGACCTCCTCGTCGGCGAGCGCAACCTCGTCTTCGAGCGCCAGCAAGACATCCGCCAGCACAAGCACCTCCACATCAACTGCCTCCAGCACCGTTCCGAAGACCGGTCGTGGCTCCCTGCAGGTTCTCCTGGGAGCCCTGCTCGTGCTGGTGGGAGGCATGGGTGTGCAGAGGCTCCGCTCCTTGCCCGACCGGCGCTAGACATCGGTCGATTTTACCCATACGTGGCGGGGAGCCTTTCCCCGCCACGTGCTTTTTACCTCGCCTCGTCGGGGCAGAGAAGAGACGGGAGCCATGAAGATCGTGGCGACCCACGGAGACATTACAACGCTCGCGGTGGACACGATTGTCAGGCGGTGCACCACCGGTTCTACCCCAACACCATGGTCATCGAACCATTCGCATCAACAACCGGCTCACCCGCTCGGCTCGAGCTTGGAGCGCAACGAGTTGATGGTCACCGCAGGCGCCTGGGCTCCGGCAGCTACGATCGCGTCCACCTGTTGATCGGCGCTGGCAAAGGCCAGCGGCACGGATACTTTGTCTTGGAGCAACTGCGTCCAAACGTCGCCGAAGGCCGTGTACAGGGCCGACACGCTGTCGTACGCGAAGTATGGCGGGAGAACCCACCAACCTTGGCTCGCTGCTTCCTCTATCCAGCGCAGCCCCTTGCCCGTCATGCCAGGTGCGATTGCCTCGATGTCGGCAGTCCATTCTGAAAACAGCGAGGTCAGTGCGGGAGGAAACAGGAAGGACTTCATCATGTTGCGCTGAAAAGAGGGATCGACGGCAAGCCACTGAAGCAGAGTCCAAGAAGCCTCTGGCTGCGGGGTAGTCGCGTTAATCGCCCAGAAGGCAGAGGCAGCGTTGCAAAATCGGCCCTGAGGATACAGTGGCGGCGGGTACAGCGCCCACTGGCTACCAGCGCTCATCGCCTGATAGAGGTTCAGCAGGGAATTCGTCTGAACCTCTTGGATCACAGCGGGTTGTTGGTTCGAAGGCGGACTGCCGCTACTTGCGTAGCCAGGCCAGATGAGACCTTCGAAGAGCCACTCCCCCGCCTGATCACCCGCACTCGTGGCCAGGGTCTCCTTCGTTCGTGCTGCATTGGTCCACGATCCTCCGAATCCGCGCAGGGGGGCTGGAAAATCCAGAAACCCCGGCTGAAGGGACAGACCAACGCGCTGCTGCGGGATCGTCAATTGCCCTGCCAATGTCGTCAATTCGATATCCGTCCAGTCCGTTGACGGGTATGGGATCCCCATCCCGTCTAGGACGTCGAGACGCACCAGGTACAAAAAGGCATTGAGATTGCGCGGGAGGGCAAAGGTGGTGCCCTGCGGCGTTTGGTACGACGCGATGAGGGGCGGAGACCAGATGCTTGAATCGACATGATCCCGTCGCATGTATGCATCCAAGGCCAACAGCAGTCCGCTTTGGTAGAATCCCGGATACTGGGCACCGGGGTTGGAAAAGACGTCCGCTGCGGATCCACTGACAATCGCAGCCTCCATGTCCTGGGTTTTCCCGATGTACTCCACCAGCTGAAGGCGGATGCTGGGAC
>JAJYVN010000062.1:787-4821 GCA_021791995.1 Bacillota bacterium | reverse complement strand
GCAGCCTGCCGCCAACGCCTGTGCTGGAGCGGGTGAAAGCGCATCTGGACCTGGAAGCGGCGATGGGCGGATACGAAGCCGAGGACCGTGTCGCCGAGGAACATCAGGGCGTGTATGGCTCCATTGCGCGGATGCTGGGATGCGCGGCCTCGAAGGGGGCAAGGAACTCTCCATAGAGTCTACCGCGCTGCTGCAGAGTGGATAGGCTCAACAACGAGGACAGGTCCAGGGACACCTTCAGCGTAATTTTGGGCTGTTGCGGGGTGGGCCGGGTCAATCGCGCGCACGCGGCCTGGGACCCGAGCACCATGCCAGCGAGCGAGAGGCAACCGTGACTCACAAATCGTCGTCTGGTGTACTTCCCGGACATCGTCAAAACTCCTTTATAAAATGACTGACGACCACGCCCTGATCGACGATCCGATCAGGAAAGCTTTGGCATCACGGCCCCCAATTTCCGTGCATGAGCAGCCACCCGGTGCAACAATAGGGTAATTTCGTGGACTTTCGCAGGTATCCTCCTTGGCAAGAAGGGACAGGGGTGCCTCCCGTAAAAGTGGAAATTAAGCAGGCTTGCTTTGCGGAGTCGAGCCGCAAGCGTGTGGGGGGGGTAATCCATGGGTCGTCGGCCCGGAATGCCTACTAGGGTCGACTCGGAGGCAGCGTAGCGGCACGGAGCTTGACCTCTTCCCCACGGCCCTAACCGGGGGATTCCCGATGATCGCTCTTTGGGGTTTGCTGCTTCGCCGGGGTCCGCCCACCCGTTTCCGTGTGGGTCGATCGTCCCCTCCACAGGCCGACACCGCCCGCCCGGCGGTCCGTTTCGCGAGTCCCGCGTCTTGGATGTTCTGCGCAGCGTTCGCCTCCCGGTCGTGGGCCGCGCCCCAATGCGGGGCACTCCCCGTGCCGCACCGCAGGTGGTCCACCGTAGGGCGGAAGGCGTGGCACCGCTTGTGGCTGGGGTAGCAGCGCTCGATCCGGACGAAGGTGCGACCGTACGACCGCGCCTTATACTCCCGTTGCCGCAGCAACTCTCCCCAACCCATGCCGTCGATGCGCTTGGCCAGCCTGGAGTTCGCGAGCATCCCATTCACGTTCCAACCCTCCGCGTATACCACTTGGTTTTCGCGGATGATGCGCGTGCTGCGTTTGTGCGTGAAGTCCCGTCGCCGGTCGGTGATGGGGGCCTGGATGCGGGCCATCTTGCGCCGCGCCTGGGTGCGGTGGCGCGAGCCCTTCTGCTTGCGGGACGTACGCCGTTGCGCCCTGACGAGCCGCTTCTCATCCCGGCGGAAAAGCCTTCGTTTCCCACCTTCTCCCCTGTGCTCCGAACGACGGTATCCCATAACCCGAGGGCGAGGCCAATACTCGCGTTGACCTCGAGCAACCTGACAACATCCTCCTCGGTCGAGAAAGAGACGAAGGAACAGCCACGTCGCCCCCGTTGGCCGTTCCGGCACGGTCCAACTCTACCCACTCATGTGAGTTCGTCGCGTCCAGCACGCGTCCCACCGCTCGCCTTAGAGGGTACAAGTCTCGCTTCTGTATGTGGTCTTCACGAGGCACAGTATCTTGGTCGCCGCCGGGGCCGACAGTACCCACTTCCCGCCGCCGCCCGGGGCGGGTAAGAACACGACCGCGTTGGGATGCAACGTTTGAACGGACTGCAGTAGCCCAGTGATCCCGCTGGGCCCTGGCTGCGATTCGCCCATGAACTGCAAACCCAGCGGCCGAATGAGACTCATGGTCAGCGCATAATTGGGGATCTTCGATGGATCCATCAGCCCATCATCATCCAGAACAATGCGATGATCACCCGTCTGACTTACAAACTTCTGAACGTACACGTAGAAGTCATTGAACGCCGTCTCGGTGAGTCCCTCAGTCAGCGCGAATACGGAGTCCGTCTGGCCTTGACGGATCCATACAAACTTGTCAACGGCGATCCAGTACGAAGGATCGGCCTGCTGGATCATGTCCGCGATTTGCAGAAAGGCCTTCCCCTCGATTTGCTGCGTCCAGGACTGCCACTCGTTTTCCAGGGATGTGCCGCCAGCCTCCAACGCCGTGAGGGTTGCCGGCGGACTCCCCGGACCCGGCCACGTGGCAAGGGCCGCCGGATTAAACGTGCCGAGGTACACGCTGGACGGCGTCGTTTGTTCCGCCACCCAGCCACCGAGGATCTCCGAACCGTGGAATGCCATCCAGGGGATGGATACGCCGATGACCGATGGATCCGATGCCATAGCGTTCAGACAAGCCGTCACGTAAGCCGTGAACTGCGTCCAAGCAGCAGTGTGATTCGCCGCCTGCTCCTCAAGCCAGGCAAGACTGATCGACGGCTGGTCCTTGCGGCATCCTTCACAGTGGGCATTCAACTCGGGACCCACGACTCCGGAAGGATAGGCTGCGGCCGGAAACTGTTGCAGTGCATCCGGGTACGCTGCGATGAACCATGCCGGTGGGTAGAGGAACTCCAGGCTCGGAAACGCGGCGATGCCCTCGGATTGCAGTAGCGCCGCATCGTTCTTCCAGGCGCTGAAATCAAATTGGCCCGGGCTCGGCTCCACCTTGCTCCAGTCGAAGTCGCCAATCAACTTGTACGCGGCGGTGAAGCCTTCAACCTTCCATCCCGACATGATGGACGCCTTCATGGGCCCAAACGCAACGAAAAACCGTTCCCCCGACAGAGAGCCTGGAATGGCGGGCCCTCGTGCCTGTATCTGTGCGTGGGAGGATCTCTGCGAGGTAGACATCGGGCCGACAGCGCACCCGCCTATGAGCATTACAAGACCCAACCACAACCCTGCGGCGGCACGCCATGGCGATACGCTGAGAGCCGCACGGGTGAGCGTCCTACGCATGGCTTCAACCTCCCCCACAGATCACCGCCAGCGAATCTTGAACGGGGACCGAAAACCATACTTTTCGTGCGATGCGTTGCGCGTTGGGGGCGCGAGCATTGCGCCCCCCCTTTTTTGGTCGTGTCCGCGTCCGCGACCATCCCGCCTCCGATCCGCACCATATCCAAAGGACGGCTAACGGCACCCTGCAGTATTTTTGCTAACGCTCAGACGTATCGTGTTCCTGCACGTCCCTGACAGCCAGCGTGCCTTCCCTACGAATGCTGTATCCCAACCGCGTCACCCAGCACTGGACTTCGATTGGGAGGTGGTAGAGGCTTTCGCCGCTGTGGCACTGCCCTTACTCGTACTAGCGGATGTCGAAGAAGACTGCGGCCCTGCCGCCTCCACTGCGTTCACCTGTTGGTCAGCGGCGGCCAAACCGAGTTGGATCTGGACCGCCCCCGACAAAATTTGCTTGAACCAGTCCCCGTCGTCTGTCGCGGCTGTCGTGTTGTTGTATGCGAACCAGGGCACCGCGTGGCCCCAACCGCTCTCGGCACTATCGGCAAACCAGTGAACACCCTTACCGGTGAGCCCCGGTTCCACCCCCTCCACGGTAGACACCCATTCGACATTCAGGGAGTTCAGTGCGGGTGGAAGCAGAAAGGCCTTCATCATGAGTCGTTGAAAGGTCGGCTGTGTCGTTATCCACCGCAGGAGGGCCCACGCCTGTTCACTGTGCTTCGTCGTGGAGGAAATCCCCCACCAGTTCACAGCCGCGCTACCGGAACGCCCGCTCGGATACGTGGGTGGCGGATACAAGACCCACTGAAAATTCGTCCAATTGGAGTACACGGAGAGAAGGTCAACCTGCTGCAGTTCCTGTATGCCGGCGGTCCCTTTTTGGAAGTCGTTGGTGGTGGTCAACGCGCCAATGCCCGGAAGAAGCAATGCGTTAAACAGCCACTCCATGCCGGTGAGGCTATTACCTGTACTGAGCGTCTGCACGGTGCGGGCAGCATTGGTCACGGTTCCGCTGAACCCCGCTACGACCTCTCCCACAACACCCAGGTAGTTGCCCGGACCTGGCTGGAAGCTGACACCAGCCCGATTTTCCGCGAGATCCGTCAGGTTCTGCGCCAACTGCAACAAGTCAGTGTATGTCCAATCGGTCGAGGGCAAAGGTAA
>JAJYVN010000062.1:0-777 GCA_021791995.1 Bacillota bacterium | reverse complement strand
GGTAAGCCCAGGGTGTTGACCAGGCTGACGTTGACTGCGAAGACGTAGGAGTCCAGTCCGCGACTGAGACCAAAGGTTCCAGTGGCGGTCTGGAGGGCATCGACTGCAGTGGAAGACCAAATGGAGTTCGACACGCTATCGTGCTGGAGCAGGGGATCAAGCTGGAGGAGTGCACTACCCTCAACGTATGCCGGATAAGCGGGCGCCGTGTCGGCCAACACATCGGGGCCTTCACCCGCTGTGATCGCGGCAATGCTGTTCGCCGTCGCGGTATACGGTTGTGTAGTAACCGTTACACCCGGGTTGAGATGCTCGAATTCCGCGAGGACCTCCTGGTACAAGGATGTTCTGCTCTGGACCGTGCCAAGCCCTAAGAGCGCAGGCACGTCGACCTGAAAAACCAAATGGATCGGACGCGCAGTGGGGGTGGGTAGAGCCTTGCCACAGGCCGAAAGAACGATCCCACCCCCGGCGGCAGCCGTCGCTGCCTGGATCCACTCGCGACGCGTCAGAACCCCGGAGCCCGCCGCTGTACCCAATGTGGTTCCCTCCACGCCAGAGTTTCTCGAGCCCAGCCGGTGGCACAGCATCGTCGGCCCCCGATTTCAGCCTCACGGAGTCGACGCGTTGAGCCGCCGCTCGCGGCCTCGTTACCGGCCCTGGATCCGCGGAAGCAGACCTAGTGGCAAATCTCATAAATTCGGGGGTCTATGGCCCGGAATCGGCGCATTATTCCGTTAAGAAGGCGCCAGCACGAATGCGAAGTCACTCAGGAGC
>JAJYVN010000061.1 GCA_021791995.1 Bacillota bacterium | reverse complement strand
CCGCGTTCCAACGCGGCGATCGGTCCCACTCGCCCCTGCCCCCCAGCGAGACTGTTCGCTTCCACCGCACAGGAACCTGCGCCACCTTGGGAGAAGGCCCTGTGGAGCCGCCATCGCACACGGTCGGCAAAGCGCACAGGCAACCTTGCAAAACAATCGAACGACCCGTCAGGCTTGGGTGGAAAGGGCTCTGCTCCTGACGGCTATGATCTCGTGGGCGGCACCAAGGAGACAGCGCGCCTGCCCAACCGAAGCACAGTAAAGGCAAAACGCGGCAGGGCTATTTGCCGACGCCAGCGCCACGGTTCCCGACCCAGACGCCACAGCCACTCCAGGCCCGCGGATCGCCAGAGCCGCGGCGCCCGCTTGTGTTCATCGGCCAGCACGTCCAGGGCCCCACCGACCGCCATCGCCACGACGACAGGAAGACGATGCGCATGGCGCGCGAGGAGCGCATGCTGCTTGGCCGACCCCATACCGACAATCAGGATATCCGGCCGCGCCTCCGCGATAGCCAAAACCACATCGGGTTCGGCTTCGAGTGGGTAATACCCGTCACGGAACCCCGCCACGGATAGGTTCGGCCAGAGGGCTCGGGCCCGGTTCACCGCGCTCGGGAGCACGTCTGGCGTCGCCCCAAGAAAGTACACCGAATGGCCACGAAGAGCGGCCATCGAGAGCAGGGCATACATGAACTCCACGCCAGGAACCCGCTCAGTCCTCCCCATACCGCAGTGCCGCAAGGCCCATACCACGCCGACCCCATCAGCCAGCGCAAGATCAGCAGACTGCAACAAGGTCAGCAAGGCGGCACTTTGACGCGCCTCCATGATCACCTCGGGGTTGGGTGTCAGGATCAGCCGGCAGTGGGACCCCGTCTTACCCCTACTGAGCCAGACGACCACGCGATCCATCCCGCGCCGAACACTGAGGCGATCAACGGGCACGTCCAACAACCAGACCCGATTGCCTTCGTCGATCACGCATCGCTCCCTGCCGCAACGGCCTCCTGCCGCTTGCGAAGGAGAAAGGCCGTGATGAATGGATCAATCTCCCCGTCCATCACGCCCTGTACGTCCCCGACTTCAGCCCCGGTCCGATGATCCTTGACGAGGCTGTATGGGTGCAACACATACGACCGGATCTGGTTGCCGAAGGCGATATCGCCAACCTTCCCTCGGACAGCGGCCAATTCGCGCTCCCGCTCCTCCGCAGCGCGTTCGGCCAGTTTCGCGCGCAAGATGCGCATGGCGGTGTCTCGATTGGAGTATTGGCTACGCTCGTTCTGGCAGGTGACCACAATGCCGGTCGGCTTATGCGTGATCCGGACGGCCGACTCCGTCTTATTAACGTGTTGCCCCCCCGCGCCACTGGAACGATAGGTGTCCATCTCGAGGTCCTCGGGCCGAATTTCGACACCCTCTGCCCCATCATCCGGGAGGTTCGGCAGGACATCGACCGACGCAAAGGATGTATGCCGACGCGCGGCCGCGTCAAAGGGGGAGATCCGGACCAGACGATGAACCCCTTTCTCGGCGTGAAGCAAACCATAAGCGTTTGGACCCTGAACGGAAAGGGTCGCGCTCTTAATGCCCGCCTCGTCGCCCTCGAGAAGGTCGAGAATCTCCGCGCGAAATCCGCTCCGCTCGGTCCAGCGACGATACATCCGCAGGAGCATCTCGGCCCAGTCTTGCGACTCGGTCCCCCCCGCGCCAGGATGAATGGCGAGGATCGCATCGCCTTTGTCATACGGACCCGTGAGAAGCAGGCCCATCTCCAGGGACTCCACAGCGCGCTCGCACGCGGGAGCCTCCAGGGATGCCTCCTCCAAAAGCTCCGCATCCCCTGGTGCCTCCTGCCCCAAAAGGAGCAGCGTTTCAAGATTCTTCAAACGCGCGTCGACCGTATGGATCCGCTCCAGGGGCGCGCGTCGCTCCTCCAGGCGCTCCAGGGTATGCCGGGCAACCGCTGGGTCGCTCCAAAATCCCGGGTCAGCCGTCTGGGCCTCCAGGCGCGCAATCTCCTCCTGCACGGCGGGCGAGTCAAAGAGACCTCCGAATCTCGTCGACTCGAACGCGGAGATTGGAGCACAACCCACTCACTTCATCCCAACGCATGCAGCAGCCTCCCTGTCTCGGACCAACGCGACTACCCTCTACCGACCATGGCAATGCTTATACTTCTTACCACTGCCACACGGACAGGGGTCGTTCCGTCCCACTCTCCGCACCGGCGCGGAAGTGGCAGGCTCAGGCGGCGGCAGCGGAGCAGGCTGCGGTGCCGCCGCAGGAGGTGGCGCAGGGGTAGCGGTCCCCTGGGGCGTACCACCCGCCGCCATCTGGGCGACCATCCGCCGGGCCACCTCCCACTGGCGTTCCAGCTGGGCCTGCTGTTCGGGCGTATATTGAATGACTACCTGCATGTGATAGATCGCACGGACCACGTCCTCACGGATGTGGCGCACAAGGTCCTGAAACAGATCGTAAGCTTCAATCCGATACTGCGCGAGTGGATCCAACTGACCATAGGCGCGCAACCCGATACCCTCCTGGAGGTCGTCCATTGCCTCCAGATGGTCGATCCACTGACTATTGATAATGCGGAGCAACGTTTGGCGCTCCAGCAAACGCATGTATTCCGGCGTCAAAAGCGATTGCCGCTTGCCGTAAGCAACCGACGCGACTTCAAGGAGTTGTTGGGAAAGTGCGTCGCGACCGAGTGGCAACTCGTCCGCCGAAAGCATGCCTGTGTCGCACAAGAACTGCTCACAGCCCTGGATCAAACCAGGGAAGTCCCACTCCTCCGGATCCGCTGCCTCCGGGCAGTGCGTCGCCACCAAATCGTTCACCAGATCCGCCAGCAAGCCCTCCACGAAAGGATGGCAGTCATCCGAGGTAAGGATGTCATGGCGCTGGCGATAGAAGACGGTGCGCTGCTGATTCATCACGTCGTCATAGTCCAGGACGTGCTTGCGGGCATCGAAATTCCGGCCCTCAACGGTGCGCTGCGCCTTCTCGATGGCATTGGTTACCCAAGGATGCTCAATCGGTTCATCTTCGGAGAATCCGAGACGCTCCATGAGACCGCGAATCCGGTCTGGCCCAAACAGGCGCATCAGGTCATCCTCGAGGGAGAGATAGAAGTGCGAGCTACCCGGATCCCCCTGGCGTCCGCTGCGCCCCCGCAACTGATTGTCAATGCGCCGTGACTCGTGACGTTCGGTTCCGATGATGTGCAGCCCACCGGCGTTAATGACGCGATGGCGCTCGCCCTCCGTCTGGGCTCGAAACGAAGCGACGAGATCCACGTAATGCTCGCGCAAGGCATCGATGTCGATCGATTCATTCCATTGCTCACCCAAGCGAGCCGCCAATTCGTCTAGATCAGGCGGCACCTTCTCCGCCGCAACCTCAATCAACTCGGGGAGGGTTCCCTCTTGGCGCATCTTGTGGCGCGCCAGGAATTCGGGATTACCTCCCAGCAGGATGTCGGTACCGCGACCCGCCATGTTCGTGGCAATCGTGACAGCACCCTCGCGCCCCGCCTGCGCCACGATCTCGGCCTCGCGTTCATGGTGCTTGGCGTTGAGCACCTGGTGGGGAATCCCCACTTTCTCGAGCATACTCGCAAGGCGCTCACTCTTCGCGATATCGACCGTACCAACAAGCACCGGTTGGCCACGCCGGTGGCACTCCTCAATTTCAGACACCACCGCGCGAAACTTGCCGGCCGCCGTCTTGTAGATGAGATCAGGGAAGTCCTTGCGAACCATGGGCAGATTCGTCGGAACTACGACCACATCCAGCTTATAGATCTTCTGGAATTCCTGCTCTTCTGTGGCGGCAGTACCCGTCATTCCTGCAAGCTTTTCATAGAGGCGGAAGTAGTTCTGATAGGTGATCGTGGCCATCGTCTGCGTCCCCTGTGGAATCTTGCAGCCCTCTTTGGCCTCGATGGCCTCGTGCAGGCCATGCCCGTACCGCCGCCCGAACATGAGACGTCCAGTGAACTCGTCGACGAGGATAACCTCGCCGTCCTTGACGATGTAATCCCGGTCCTTGTGGAAGAGCGCCTTCGCCTTGAGGGAATTGTCTAGGTAGTGAGACAGATTCATATTCTGAACATCAAAGAGGTTCTCCACATTAAGCGCTTGCTCGACCTTATGCACACCCGCCTCGGTGGGAGCCACCGTCTTCAGCTTCTCATCAACGTTGTAGTCTTCCTCTGCAACCAGCTCCTCGGCCACCTTGGCAAAGCGATAGAACAACTCCCGCGGCTTCTCCACCACGTCGGAGATGATCAGGGGTGTGCGGGCCTCATCAATGAGAATCGAGTCGACCTCATCGATGATGGCGAAGTGGAGCCCGCGCTGGGAGAGATCCGCCCGATCCAGCGCCATATTATCGCGCAGGTAATCGAAGCCGAATTCGCTGTTGGTGCCATAGGTGATGTCCGCTGCGTAGTTATACCGACGTGCGGCACTGTCTAATCCCTGAAGAATCACGCCAACGCGGAGACCGAGGAAGCGGTGGATCTGACCCATCCACTGGCTATCGCGCTTGGCAAGGTAGTCGTTAACCGTCACAACGTGGACACCCTTGCCCGTGAGGGCATTCAGGTAGGACGGTAGGGTTGCGACGAGTGTCTTGCCCTCGCCAGTCTTCATCTCGGCGATGCGCCCTTCGTGCAGCACGACCCCACCCATCAACTGAACGTCGAACGGGCGCTGACCAAGGACCCTCCGGCTGGCTTCCCGCACCACTGCGAACGCCTCAACGAGCAGGTCATCGAGTGGCTCGCCCCGCTCAAGGCGCTCTTTGAACGCCACCGTCTGATGCGCCAACTCGGCATCACTCTGTGCCTCCATCTCCGGTTCCAAGGCAGTGATCTCCTGGGCTACCTCCCGAAGACGGCGGATGTCCCGCTCGTTCGCGTTCAACATCCGACGTAATACACCCAACACGGCGGAACCCACCTCCCTGAAGGACCGAACTAGTGTAGCATCGCGCCTCCCCCCGAGCAACGCAGCCTCAGCTCAGGCTGCGCTGGATCAAACGGTTCAGCGCGGCCAAGACGGCCCGCGCGGCAGCGGGGCCCACGCCATCACGCACGGCTGATACCCCAAAGTGCGGGTGTTCGTCGCCGGTTTCCACGGAGACAACAACGACCTCTTTAAGACCTACGTGCGTAAGTGTAACCCCCTCGATACTGGCAGAGACACCAGCCAAGCGCACTGCCTGCAAGGTCGCATCGGCCGCCAATCCCTCCATGGCACGGATCACGGCCGAGCTGGCCCGTCCCTCCCAGAGCTTCTCTCCATACGTGAGGCGCACGGTGACAGAGCTCCCCGCGACCGTGCGCTCCTCCACACACGAACGCAGCACGACGCGCCGAGGCAGTACGCTGTCCATCGCCCCCTGCAGCGGAACCACCTCAAAGCGCGTTCGGGGCACATACAGCCCAAACAGGGCAAACCAAGCACTCTGAATGTCCTTCGCCACTGCACCGCGGCGGTCATTGCGCGACAGGATGCGTACGCGTTTTGGTACGACGTTGGCGCGGTCCGGAACAATGTGACAACGGTACACACCATGAACCGACCGGGCGGCACGTTCCAACAGCGCCGGATCCACCTCCGGCTGCCGCGGCAGCGTACGCGCATACTCCTCCTCAGCGGAGGTAATCTGACCAAGGTCAAAGTCTGGACCAAACGCCTCAATTGCCCTGCGATGCGCCAGTGGTAGGATCCGACGCGGACTCATCTGCATCCCTCCTTCAGACGCCAACGGGTGCCAGTCGCCGGAGTGCACGGTCTGCGAGCAACCACAGCCCGCCATAGATCAGGGTGTGTCCTCCAACAACCACGGGGATGTCGGCGTCCCAGGCAGCCTGTGTGAACGCGGCCAGTTCAGGGTTGGTCACCAGATCCGTCCTGCCAACGTCCGCAGCGAAGCGGTCCGCATCCGAGTATGGTTTCTTCCAATGAGCCAGCAGGACACGCGTGTCCATCAGGGCTGCATCCGCGCAACGACCAAGATGCGTGAAGAAGCGAGCGGGCCCAACGTCCTCGAGTAAAAAACCGATCAATGACACAACGCTCCCTGCCTGGACCCGGCCAAGGGCACGCATTCCGCGCTCCTCCGAAAAGACGCGCAGCCGACAACGCAAATGGAGGTTAATGTGGCTCGTCACTGGTGGTCCGACCCTTCCCACCAGGGCGAGTTCCCCTCCCTCGCGCCCCAAGACCTCCTCGACCGCATTCAGACGCGTGCGGATGGGCCCAAGCCACGCGCAGCGTTCCAGGGCCGCACGCGTCTGCCGCCCCAGCCCGACCTCGCCATCGAGCACCGCGCAATCGGTCGGCGTATCCACATCAAAATTGATGGCAGCGCTATTCTCCACTAGAAGCCGCCGGCAGCCGACGGACACAAGCGCATGGCCCAGCGCATTGTCGCTGTCCGTTTCCGGCAAGCGGGCAGAGCACGCCGCCTGTGCCGGACGAAACGCGACGACATCCGGCGACTGGGGGTTGTTCAGCACAGCACAGGCTCCACCCTGGCGGCACAGCCGGACAAAGGCACGGAAGTCTTCGACGCCATAAAGAGGAGCGGCCGCTCCCCCAAGCACCAGCGCAGCGGCAGCACCATGGCGTCGGATTACACCGCAGAGCGCAGTGCCAAAGTGAAACGGCCCCTGGGCTGCATCCTCGTCAACCACCACTCCCACGCTCCCCGCCTGCGCGGCGAGGTCACGGCGATCCGTGATCAACACAACCCGGTCCAGTTCCCCCTCGCTCTGCAGTCGCATCAAGGTGCACAGCGTGTCCAGCGCAACCGCGTGGCGAACGCCGCGGAAATCCTGTTCCAGCTCGGAGTGCGGCTGACCACCGCCCTCGAAGACAAAGGCAACAAACGGCGATGAAGGCGCTCCCAGCGCTGGCTGTCCCCCCGCCACGGCCAAGCACTCACCGACCTTTCCCACCTACTCCGAGACGATGAGCCCATATCCGCCATGGCGCCGCTTATATAGGACCTGAACCCCCTCGGTGGATGCATCGCGAAACACAAAGAAGTCATGCCCCAGAAGATCGAGTTGCATCTTGGCCTCTTCGAGGGTCATCGGCTTGAGCGCAAAGCGCTTCTCACGTACAACCCCCTCTTCGTCCTCCTCAAGCGGAAGGTCTCCCCCCGCGACGGGCGCAGGCAACGTGGCGTGCCGCAACCGGTGGTTCAGCCGACTCTTATACTTGTGCAGTTGACGTTCCAGCTTGTCCACGACCAGGTCCACCGCCGCATACAACGAGGATTCCGTCTCCTCCGCGCGCAAGAGCCCGCGGTCGACCGGGATCGTCACCTCGATCGTCTGCCGCTCCTTTTCCACGCTGAGCACTACCTGAGCCGGCAGTGCTGCCTCAAAGTAGCGGTCGAGTTTATCCAAACGCTGCTGAACATAGGCCAGCAAAGCATCGGTAATCTCGATATTCTTGCCATACACATTCATACGCACGCTAGCGTGCCCTCCTTTGCCTTGAGCGCCCCGCAGTGCCTTCCAGCTGGGGTGACATCTTTTGTCTGGCCCCGGGTCCCTCCATTCGTGCCTGCAGTTCCATCAGTGCATCTCGCAGTTCGGCCGCCCGTTCAAAGTCCAGGGCGCTCGCTGCCTGGCGCATCTCCCGCCGCAACTCTTCTACCAATCCGGGCAACTCCCCCGCCGATCTGGCACCCATCGATGCACCCTCGGCCCTCTTGCCCACCTCCCGGGCCGAGTGCGTGGCCTCAAGAACCCCCCGCACTGGCTTCACAATCGACGTCGGGATGATCCCGTGCTCCTTGTTGAATGCGTGCTGGATGCTTCGACGTCGCTTCGTCTCCTCGATCGCAGCACGCATCGAGTCGGTCATTCGATCCCCATAGAGGATCACCTGTCCATCCACGTTGCGCGCGGCACGTCCCATCGTCTGGATCAGGGAGCGTGCCGACCGCAGATACCCCTCTTTGTCCGCGTCCAAGATGGCAACAAGACCAACCTCTGGCAGGTCGAGCCCCTCGCGCAGCAGATTGATTCCCACCAGGACATCAAACTTTCCTAGGCGCAGGTCGCGAATGATCTCCATTCGCTCCAGGGTGTCGATCTCTGAGTGGAGGTAGCGAACCGCCACGCCCACCTCACGGAGGTAATCGGTTAACTGCTCGGCCATCTTCTTGGTCAAGGTCGTCACCAGGACGCGTTGCTGGCGGACCGTGCGCTTGCGGATCTCCGCCAGGAGATCGTCGATCTGTCCCTGCGTGCGGCGTACATCCACCGAAGGATCGAGCAGACCGGTCGGACGCACGATCTGTTCTACCACTCGTTCCGAACTACGCGTGATCTCATACGCACCAGGCGTCGCGGATACGAAGAGCGTTTGACCCACTCGCTCCACAAACTCATCGAAACGCAAGGGGCGATTGTCAAGGGCAGAGGGCAGGCGAAACCCGTATTCTACCAGCTGGGTCTTGCGTGATCGGTCTCCCTCATACATTGCACCGATCTGTGGGATGGTCTGGTGGGACTCATCGATGATGCAGAGGAAATCGTCGGGGAAATAATCCAGGAGGGTGTAGGGGGCCTCCCCTGGCTGACGGCCCGTCAGGTGACGGCTATAGTTCTCGATGCCGGAACAAAAACCGACCTCCGCCATCATCTCTAAGTCATATCGCGTCCGCTGTTCGAGCCGTTGGGCCTCCAAGAGGCGCCCTTTGTCCCTCAGTTCCGCCAGGCGGACCGTGAGTTCCTCGCCGATGGACTGAACAGCTCGCTCCATCTTCTCTTTCGCCGTGACATAGTGCGTGGCGGGGTAGATCGCGACATGGTCCCGCTCCGCAAGGACCTCACCGGTCAGCGTGTCGATCTCCACCAGACGCGCGATCTCGTCCCCCCACAGCTCCACGCGGATCGCGCGTTCCGTAGCACTCGCCGGGTGGATCTCCAGGACATCCCCTCGAACGCGGAAATGGCCACGTTCCAATGTAAGGTCATTACGCCGGTACTGGATCTCGACCAACTTCCGCAAAATCCGATGGCGCGGAACGCTGGTCCCTCTGCGAAGCGACAATACCAGATCACGGTAGTCCTCTGGGGACCCGAGGCCATAGATGCAGGAGACGGAGGCTACAACCACCACGTCGCGCCGCTCGAAGAGAGAACTGGTCGCACTATGGCGCAGCTTGTCAATTTCTTCGTTACGCAGGACGTCCTTCTCGATGTACGTATCGGTGGTCGGCAAGTACGCCTCAGGCTGGTAGTAGTCATAGTAGCTCACAAAGTATTCGACCGCGTTGTCGGGAAAGAACTCGTGGAATTCTCCTGCAAGCTGCGCAGCAAGCGTCTTGTTGTGCGCGATCACCAGCGTGGGACGCTGCAGTCGCTCAATCAGCCATGCCATAGTCGCCGTCTTGCCAGAACCGGTCACACCGAGTAGGACCGCCGAGGCCGCCCCGCCCCGGAAGAAGGAATCGAGTTGCGCGATCGCCTTAGGCTGATCGCCCGCCGGCGGAAAGGGGCTCTTCATACGAAAGGGTGGCACGTCTACCGACCTTCCTGTCCAGAGCGTGGCGCACCGGAGGCCGGCGCTTCTCCGTCCATGATAGCACCGTGGGATCTACGGTGGGGCGTAGGCATCCCACACCGCACGACCCGCACGCGCGATCAGACTGCGCCCCTGCTCATTGGGAAGCCCCCGCGTCAAAACCGCGAGCGAGATCGTCTGGCCATCCAGATACAACAGGCCGCAATCATGCTCATGGAAGTGGATCGACCCCGTTTTGTGGGCCAATTCCCAACGCGGCGGCGCACCCAACGGGGCACCGGCAGGCAACGGGGTTGGGAGCAGAGCGGGAAGGGAGGTATTGATCTGTTGGCGCTTCAGCGTGGCCACCATGCGTCGGCAAGCATCCTCCGACACCACCTGCCCCCGTGCGATGCGCGCCAGCAGGTCGGCCAACTCCCCCGCCGTCACGGTGTTGGAGCTCCGGCGCTGGGCGGGAACGATCATGAGTTTTCCCCAGAGGTGACTCTTGCCCATCCCGACCGAATCCATGATCGCATTGATCCGATCAATTCCAAGCAGGTCGATGAGAATGTTGGTCGCGGAATTGTCGCTTACGGCGATCATCAAGGTCGCGAGGTCTCGCACGGCAAGCAGGGCACCCGGAGCCAAGAGGTGGAGTACTCCGGCGCCCCCGACCTGATCCTCCTGCTGCAAGCGCACCTCCGTACCCAGGCGCACATCCCCCGCTGCCACCGCCGCATACAGAGCCACGAGAATCGGGACCTTGATCGTGCTAGCCGCAACGAAGGGCTCGTCAGCCCCGATGTCAAGGCGATCCCCCCGTTCCAAGTGCCGCAAGGCAAAGGAGAGCGCACCTCCTGTGGCCTCTGCCTGCAGGCGCAACTCCTCCACCCGCACTTGCAAGTCTTCGAGTGTCGCGGTGCACACCCCCCGTGCGCACAATTCCCCGTGGACTTTTCCGCACCTCCTGATACCACGGATCAGCGAGGCGACCGGATCCACGCTCATCCCATAGGGAACGACCCTTGCAGGACGCGAATCGCGGCGGCAAGTTGGGGATCCGTTGCTGGATTGCCGACGGCAGAAGTCGTCGCGTTCGGGAACCCAACGGTGATCGTGGGAACAAGCCCACGGCCCTGAATGTTGCGACCAAGCGGGGTGAAGAAACGAGCCACAGTGAGCTTCAGCCCAGCACCATCCCCCAAAGGGAAGATGCTCTGTGCCACTCCCTTGCCATAACTCGGAACACCGATCAGTGTACCTGTCTGGTCGTCCTGGATTACGCCAGCGAGGGCCTCAGCTGCCGAGGCCGTACCGCCATTCATCAGAACCGCGAGTGGCAACCCGAGTGGGGTGGCAGAGCGGGAGATGTAATCGATACGAGCGCCGCTCCGTGTCTCCAGGTAGCTCACCAAGCCTGATGGCACAAACTGTCCTGCAACGGCAACCGCCGCGCTCATCAGCCCTCCCGGGTTATTGCGAAGATCGAGCACCAGTGCACGTAGCCCTTGCCTCCGCAGGCTCGCCAGAGCCTGTGTCACCTCGTGCGGCGTCTGGTTGTTGAAGCCGGTGACCGCCAGGTAACCGATCCCATCCGCCAGCATGCGAGAGGACACTGTACGAATGACCACAGGACCACGTTCTACCGAAAAGGTGCGGAGCGTGCCATCTCCCATGCCGGGCCGCAGGACCTCGAGCGCCACCGTCGATCCGGTTGGGCCCAACAGATGGGCGGAAAGAAACGAGGGGACCTGTCCCTGCAAGGACAACCCGTTGATCGCCACGAGACGATCCCCTGGACGCAATCCGGGCTCAGTGCCATCACCCAGAGGGGTGGCACGGGCAGCTGGTCCATCCGCGAAGACTTGCTCGATCATGTACTGCCCCCTCTTCGTGCGCTCGATGCGCACCCCGATGCCGCTGTACTGACCGCTTGTCGTCATCCGCAGCTCGCGCATCTCCTGCGGACTGAGATAGGAGGAGTAAGGATCATGCAGTGAGCCCACGGCCCCCTGGATAGCCGCCGCGTACACCGCCGTCATGTCGGGGGGGGACACGTAGCGCGTCGCAATCAGCGCGAGGGCACGCTCCAAGCTACGAAAGCCTGGCTGACGACGCAGAGCCGCCATAGACACAACGGAGGGCGGGCCCCAGGGAAAGAACCCCGTCGTCAAGCGATAGGTGGCGACAAAAGTGAGCGTGACCAGGAGAGCGGATCCCCACACAGCCGTTCGCCAACGGATCCCAGACCTCCGATCGGCCTCGACCTGCGAGCGACGGATTCGTCGCATCAAGCCCCTCTCCGCCCTTCCCGGCGCACGCGTATTCCCTGCGGCAGAGAGTATCGCTGCGGGGCACCGTTTAGACTGCCCTTCCGGAAACAGGGATTCAACTGTTGACCAACTAGATCTCCGTCTAACGACATCTGTGGTATACTAAGTGCATCAAGTTGCGTACATGGGTGAAGGAGCAGGGCATCCGCTACCAAGCCGCATGACGGATGTACCGCGATGGCAAGCTGCCTGTACCAGTGGAATAACTACCGACCGGCACGATCATCGTCAAGCCTCCGAAGGAGAAGCCTACCGGGGTGGCGGTTTAC